>NZ_ONDD01000010.1 GCF_900316465.1 uncultured Fibrobacter sp.
ACATCAAGGCGGCCGCCCACCGCGACGGTTACGTGGAAACGCTTTCGGGCCGCCGCCGCTACATCGCAGGCATCGATAGCAGCGACCGCATGGAATCGCAAATGGCCGAGCGCATGGCCGTGAATACTCCCGTCCAAGGCTCCGCCGCCGACCTCATCAAGATTGCGATGATACGCATTCAGAAGCGAATCAACGAAGAGAACTTGCCGCTCAAGATGATGCTGCAGGTGCACGACGAACTCGTGTTCGAATGCCCCCGCGACCAGGTGGAACCCATGTCGCAAATAGTGAAAGCTGAAATGGAAGGCGCCATGGAACTGAAAGTTCCGCTTATTGCCAGCGTAGGCTTTGGCGAGAACTGGCTCGAAGCGCATTAAAGACCGTTCGGCCTTTTAAGTAACTAAATCTTTTCGTACGTTGTAAGCCGTTCAATAGTTTTTGAACGGGTGTGATGATTATACAATATGTTTCAAATTTTTCGGTATAGATTAAGGGCGAATTTTGAAAAAGGACCGAAAATGAAGCATATTCTTGCCAAAACCGCCCTCATCGCCCTCGCAGGAACCCTTTCTGCGACCGCAGCGACACTCCCCACCGCCAAGGAAGTCCAAGCCAAAATGGGCATGGGTTTCAATGTCGGTAACTCGATGGAAGTGCCTAACAATCCCACGGCTTGGGGCAACCCCTACCCGACTCAGGCTTTGCTCGATTCCGTGAAGGCGGCAGGATTCAACACGGTCCGTATTCCCTGCGCCTGGGACAGCCACACCAGTGGCGGCAAGGTCACCGAAACCTGGCTTGACTCCGTGAAAACGGTGGTTGACTACGCCATGCGCGCAGGCCTCTACACGATTTTAAATATCCACCACGAAGGTGAAGGCGGTTGGTTCCAGAGCAACATCGGTACAAGCGTCAACCAGACGATTGACAACAAGATGAAGACTTACTGGACGCAGATTGCGAACAAGTTCAAGGATTACAATGAACGCTTGATGTTTGCAGGCGCCAACGAACCCGGCCCAAACATTAACACGTGGACATCGCAGCATGTATCCACGCTGATGCATTACTACCAGACGTTCATTGACGCAGTCCGCGCCACAGGCGGCAACAATGCCACCCGTACTCTGATTATTCAGGGTTTGAACACCGACATCGACAAGTCCGTCGCGAACGCCCCGGTGACAACCTTCCCGAAAGACAACGTTGAAGGCCGCCTGATGTTCGAAGTGCATTACTATGATCCGTACCAGTACACGCTTATGACAAGCCAGCAGGACTGGGGCGCAAGCGAACCCATTTTGCCGCAGTACTACTATGGCGACTACACCAAGGCCGGCGAACCCAAGCGCAACGCGGGCTACAACGCCTGGGCAGGCTCTGTGGATTCCAAGCTCGGAAGCATTGTGCACCCGCAAGAACAATTCGCCAAGATGAAGACGAACTACGTGGACAAGGGCTACCCGGTCATCGTAGGTGAATTCGGCGCCAACGTCCGCAGCCCGGAATTGAGCGGTAATGACCTGAACACCCATAAGCAGGGCCGCGTGCAGTGGCACAAAGACGTGGTGAGCGCCGCCAAGCAGTACGGGCTCACGCCGATTCTCTGGGACATGGGCAACGAAAGCAACTCCAGCTACGACAACATGGCCTACATCCGCCGTCAATCTTCGCCGGTGGGCAAGGTTCTTGAAACCGACGTCATCAACGCCATGCGCAGCGTATACAACCTCGGCAACTATAACAACACCGGCGTGACCCACGTAGAAGACTTTATCACCGGCGGAAACACCACGCCGGCATCCAGTTCGAGCGTCGTGGCTTCTAGCTCCAGCGTTGTGGTTTCCAGCTCCAGCACTCCCACGACGACAATCATCGCCGGCCTGAATTCTACGGTGCAGTTCACCCGCAACGGCAACATGCTTTATTCCAACAAGCCCATCCGCCTGTTCGACATCAACGGAAACCAGATTCGCTCGGCCAAAAAGAGCGCCGGACGAGCCGAACTTTCGCTCGCAGGGCTCCATCAGGGCGTTTACCTGGCCAAGAGCGCCAACAAGACGTTGCTTGTTGATGTGAAATAAAAACCTCTACACCAAACAAATCTTTCCTCATTAACAGAAATTGCCGATTTTCGCAAAAAATCGGCAATTTTCATTTTCAAACGTAACTGTAAGTTTACATTTGTTGAGAAATCTGCACCGCAATTTTTCAACGCCGACACAATTTTATTTACATCAACACCCGCAGAATTTAATTTCAATACAAAGACTAAGATGTTTGGTATCTAGGCTTAATAACGGGGGCAACCCCAAAAGGAGCAAAAAATGAAACTTTACGGACTCTTCGGAATCGCCTGCGGCATGACGCTGCTTGCAAGCACTGCGGCATTTGCCCTCCCCAAGGCAACCGATATTTACCCCGACATGGGTCTCGGCTACAACATCGGTAACACGATGGAAGTTCCCAAGAACCCGACCGATTGGGGCAACCCCTTCCCGGATGCCGCTTACGTGAAGGCAATCAAGGACGCCGGCTTCAACACCGTGCGTATTCCTTGCGCATGGGACAGCCACGCTTCTAACGGCACCATTAACGCCGGCTGGCTTGACTCCGTAAAGACTGTCGTCGACCTCGTGATCGGCAACGGCATGTACGCCATTTTGAACAGCCACTGGGATGGTGGTTGGCTCGAAGACCACGTTTTTGACGGCGAAGGCTATGACAAGACCGGCCTCGTGAACAGTTCCGCGGCAACAGTCGCTGCCAAACAGGAAAGCTACTGGAAGCAGATCGCTACCAAGTTCGCCGAATACGACGAACACTTGATTTTCGCCTCTGCCAACGAACCAGGCGTGAATGACCCATGGAACGGCGGCTCCGATAACGGCCAGTGGGCATTCAACGAAGCCCGTATGCAGGTTCTCAAGCAGTTCCACGAAGCATGCATCAAGGCTGTGCGTTCTACCGGCGGCAACAACGCCACCCGTATCGTGGTCGTGCAGTCTCCGCGTACCGAAATCGACAAGTCTCCGCTCCTCGCCTCTATGTACCCGGAAGATCCGGCTGGTGAAGGTTACACCATGGCCGAAGTCCACTTCTATCCGTATCAGTTCTCTTTGATGACCAGCGGTGACGAAGACTGGGGCAAAATGTTCTATTACTGGGAAGACCAGACTCCGGGTACCGACGCTGCACACACCTGCTCCGGTTCTGCACTCGGTTCCAAGAGTTCTATTGATCAGCTGTTCAGCGGTCTCAAGAGCCGCTTCTACGACAAGGGCATTCCTGTTGTGATCGGTGAAATGGGTGCTGTCAAGCGTCTCGGCGCACTTACCGGCGACAATCTGAAGTACCACCTGAAGGCTCGCGCCGCATGGTATGGCTACACGGTTGCTGCAGCAAAGAAGAACGGTCTCGTTCCCTGCGTTTGGGACACCGGCGACGAAGGCGATGGCAACTTCACCATTATTCGCCGTCAGGTAAACAAGTTCGGTGGCAACGTGGGTGACATTACCGACGTCGAAACTCTGAACGCCATGCGTGAAGCTTATGGACAGGCATCTCTCCCGGGCAACAGCATTGATTCTATCGTTACCCAGAACCCGGACATTCCCGAAACCGCAGCTGGCAAGGGCGTCCAGGTGACTTACCAAACTGTAACTTCTGACTCTAGCGAAGTGGGAACATTGCGCATCAACCTTCAGGGTTCCAAGAAAGATCTTTCCAAGTATGTGGGTATTGAAGTTCGCTTGAAGGGCGAAGTTGCTACTGCAGGTCCCTGCACTGGCGCAAGCGATGGCTGCGGTGCATACGGCTGGACCTCCATGGACCTCTTCATGATGACGGGTGAAAGCTGGGCTTGGTTCGACGCCTCTGTTCTTGAACAGGCCGACAAGGACCTCGATGCCAGCGCATTCCAGACAATCCAAGTTAAGTGGGAAGACTTCCGCAAAGAACCGACCGGTCTCAACTCTGCAAACGCCATCGGCCTGAACCTCTACGGCACACAGGTCACCGGCACCATCACCTTTGACTACATCAAGGGTATCAAGGCCGACGGTTCCACCGAAATCATTGACGACTTTGACAAGAAACCGCAGCTCGAAGGCACCGCATCCGGTAAGGTTGTCGCCCTCGACGGCACCGCCGCCATCAAGGTTGCAACAGTCGCCGCAAGCAAGATGCTCGTGAATGTGCTGCCCGGCATGGTGAGCGCAAGCTTCACCGCCGCCAAGACGGCTCCGGCTAAGGCAACGCTTATGAACAGCCTCGGCCAGGTGATTGCTCAGCAGAACTTTACCGCCAACAAGGGCATGAACACAGTTGAACTTTCTAGCAACTATCGCGGCCCGGCAATGCTCATGGTTCGCCAGGGCAGCCAGCGCTACATGCAGAAGGTGATTCTGAAGTAAAACGAATCTGGTGTGGATTCCGGCAGGTTGGAGTGTCTCGCCGGGAGCTGCTTGGAAAAGCAGCGAAATCCGGTCCTACATGGGGCCGGATTTTTTTTGCAACTAAAAACGCGCGGCAGCGCGACTTTAATCAAGATTGAATATTTCGGTGAGTTGCTTATCGTCCATGTTCGCAAGCCAGGTTTCTCCGGCGTTCACGGTCATGTCGGCGACAGCCTTCTTTGCCTGCAACAGGGCGTCGATTTTTTCTTCGAAGGTGCCCTTGGTAATAAAGCGGTGCACCTGTACGTTCTTGGTTTGCCCGATACGGAAGGCGCGGTCAGTGGCCTGCGCTTCGATTGCCGGATTCCACCACAAGTCGTAATGAATCACCTGCGAGGCCGCAGTCAGATTCAGGCCGGTTCCAGCCGCCTTCAAGGACAGAATCAGCACCTTGACTTCCGGGTCTTCCTGGAACTTGCGAACCATTTCGTTGCGCTGGTTCTGCGTGCAGCCTCCGTGATAAAAATCCGCCTTAATCATGAGTTCGCGATCGAGCGTTTCTTGCAGGAGTTCGCCCATTTCGCGGAACTGCGTAAAGATGATTGTCTTTTCGCCGGATTCTTCGATGGACTTGAGCAAATCGAGCAACATGCCGAGTTTGCCAGAATCTTCGACACGGGCCTCCCCCGCCTTCAAATACGTGCGCGGGTGGTTGCAAATCTGCTTGAGCGCGAGGATCATTTGCAGAATCAAGCCCTTGCGTTTGAAAAGATTATGGCCACCAGAACCTTCGCCGGCATCCAGAGAATCGCCTGCAGCAGCCGCAAGCACATCGTCATTGATATCGAGCGAGGCGCCCTCGGCCAAAAGTTCCAACTGCTTCATGAATTCGTCGAGCGTACGCTTGTACAGGGCAGCCTGTGTGCGCGTGAGTTCGGCGTATTCATTCTGCTGAATCTTATCGGGCAAGTCGCTAATGATAGACTTATCCGTCTTCATGCGGCGCAGCATAAAGGGTGCCGTAATCTTCTTGAAATGCTCGGCCACCGCCTGGTTCGCATTCTTCTGGATGGGAGTTTCGAACTTGTCGCGGAATTCGTTTGCCGAGGGCAAAAAGCCGCGGTTGCAGAAGTCCATAATCGTCCAGAATTCCATAAGGCGGTTTTCGACCGGCGTGCCACTCATGGCAATCTTCATGGGCGCACGGAAAGCGCGAATGCGGCGGCTCTGTTCGCTATCGGCATTCTTGATGTTCTGCGCTTCGTCAATCACCACCACTTGCCAATTCAGCTTTTCCAGCTTTTTAAAATCAAGGCGGCATGTCGAATACGTGGTAATCAACAAGTCGGCATCGAACTTTTCAAGTTTGCGGTTGGCACCATGGTAAGCAAACACGGTCAGCGCAGGCGCGAACTTTTTGATTTCCATCTGCCAGTTCAGCAAAAGGCCCGCAGGCACCACCACGAGCGCGCGGCCTTCGGCAAGGCGCCCTTCTTGCTTTAGCTTGAGCAAAAAGGCAATCACCTGCAGCGTTTTACCCAAGCCCATGTCGTCGGCCAGAATACAGCCGAAACCCATTTGCAGGTTCTTGTACATCCAGGAATAGCCGCGTTCCTGATACGGGCGGAGCGTCGCATTCAAATCTTCGGGCAGCGAGCAGTTCGTCTCGCTGCGCCAGGCGTCAAATTGGTCCTTCAAGCCATCGGTCATATCAACCGTAATGTCGTCGCATTTGCCGGTAAGGCATGCCTGCACCAACTTGGCAGTAGACGGAATAAACTGTTCCGTCGCCTCGGCCGATTCCGCATTCTCAGAACCATCAATGACTTCAACATCATCAGAGGCGTCCGCTTTCTGCTTTTTCGCCTTCTCTTTTTCGCGTTCATCCAAGCGCTGTTGCAACAAATCCAAGTCGTCTTTGTTGAATTCGATATAGCGATCCTTGAACTTGAGCAAGCCTTCGGCATCGCGGGCAAGCTTCAAGAATTCCTCAGCCGAAATCTTGTCTTCGCCGAGAGCCACTTCCCAGTCAAAGTCCAGCAAGTCGCCCGCGGTAAACGCTCCGATTCCAAGACTACCCTTCAACTTCATCTGGGTTTTCGGGCGAGTGCGTTCCAAAAGCGAGCGCGGAATTTCGGTCACAATTCCAAACACTTCGGACTTCTTGACCGTGTAATTCACGAATTCCTTGAGTTCGGCACCATGCATGACCACAGGCTCTGCCGCATGATTTTCAAGGTAGGCCTTCATGGGCTTGAAAATTTCGGCCATGCAGTTCAGCACATTCAAGAGCGACAAGAGTCTCGGATCGCTATCGCGGAACAGCTGCGCAAGCGGCACACGGCCCGAAGCATCTTCGATAAAGACATTCAGCGCTATTTCTTTGCCCAGTTCCGAGCAGACAAAAACAATCTTGTGGTTGAATTCCAACGAATTGTAGACCGAGAACCATGCCTGAATCTTGGACGGAATCTTGAGGCCGTTGGCGGCAAGCTTGCCCGACTTGCAATCGAAAAAGAATCCGAGCAAGTTTTCATGCGGACCCTTCTTGTAACTTTGGGCGGTGCGGGCAAATCGCAACAGCTTGCCAATGAAAATCGAAAGAATATGCTCGGTCGCAGCATCCAGATCCTCACGAGATTTTTCTTCGCGAGAATTTTCTTCACGCGACCCATCGCGTACCGTAAACGCAAAATCATCGGGCACGGACTTTTCGAGTTCAGCCACAATCGCAAGCACATCGGGCAACATTTCGGCAGGCAGCCAGCGCACCTGCGCCGTCACGTTATTCAGCCAGAATACCTGCGGGTAAATCGCCCCGCAACGCACCAAGTAATACGCCACCTGCAAAAGCTGGTGCAAAAAGCGGACGGTCACATGGTTATGCCAAACGCAATCCTGATTCAGGCGGCAAAGGGCGCCCATCACGTTTTCAACAGAAAGCGCAGAGGCCACCACCGTTTCTTCGACCATCTGGTCGAAAGTCCACTGCCAGGGGCGAGCGTGAATCAGCTGCAGGCGTTCTTGTTCCATCAAGAAGGTTCGGGCATGGTAAATGCCAAAGTCCTGCGCAAACTGGCCAAAGTTTTCAAAGTGGTTGTAGAATTCACGGCAGCGAGCCAGTTCGTCGACAAAGCTCTTCTTAAAGTTCCCCGCCGGGCAAAAATCCGGGAAGTTCTTGAGCATGGCCGGCAACACATGCGAATAGTCGCGCCATTCCTCAAACTTGAACATGGGCACGCGCGGGGCTGCCACCCGGTTGTTCACCGGCAAAATGCGCACCAGGGTCGATTCGCGCGGCACATCCGATTTCACCGGTTCTTCGGGCTTGTAATCCTTGAGGTAGGCAATATCAAGCCCATGCAGCCTGAACAGCAAAAACGGGTCAGCCGACGCCATTTCAGCTAACTTCAGGCACACGCAAATCACATAACGGCAAGGCAGGGCGTCCTTGCAGTCGCAATTCATGTTCACCTGGTCAAAGCCTTCGAACAGCGAAAGCCCGCATTTCGACAAAATCAGTTCTATGGAGGGGTTGAGGGCGCCATTCGAAAGCGCCATGAGTTCGACCGGTTGCTGTTTCAAGAGCCCCACAAAGGCTTCGCCACGTTCCTTGTCGAACTTGGGGAACACGAGGTATACATTGTGCAAGCCCCCGTTCGGACCCTTGACCTCGGCCATGACGCGATTATCGTTCACCGTAAACGGCTGAACCTGTCCACGCCCCACGTACTTAAAAGCGTAATCAATATCGCGTTCAGAAGCACCCGCCAGCAAATGGTCTAGCCACAGCTTGCTCCACCAAGTACTTCCATAAACACCATATTCCATAGTCGCCCAAATATAGCAAATTTTCATGACAAAAATTGCTCATTTGAGCAATTTAATCTAGGTATATCGGCATATTTTTTCTATCTTGCAACGGCAGGAACATTTGTTCCTGCCATTTCTGGAGCCCCTATGAAAACTTGCCGAATTTGCGGAAAAACATCAGAAGCAAAATCCTACTTTGCCAAAGAAATGATGTACCTGAACGCAGGGAATTTCGAATACTTCGAATGTCCACACTGCAAATGTCTGCAAATCGCAAGCGTTCCCGACAACTTGGGGGAATACTACGGCCCTAACTACTACAGCTACAACGTCCCCGCAGACACAGTCACTCGCGGAAAGATCGAGCACCACAAGCGCATTCTTGATGTCGGTTGCGGAGCGGGCATGCTGCTCTGCGACATGGCAGCACATTCCGGCATCGAGAGTCTCACAGGTTGCGACCCCTTTATCGAACACGACCTGTCGTACGAAAACGGCGTCCAGATTTTCAAGAAATCCATCCACGAAATGACGGGCGAATTCGACGTCATCATGCTCAACGATTCCTTTGAACACATGACCGACCCCCACGAGACCATGGATTCCTTAAAGAGACTCCTGGCAAAAGGCGGCGCCGTAAAGATGACGCTTCCGATGTACCCCAACATCGCTTTCGACAAGTACAAAGAAAACTGGTACCAGCTCGACGCCCCCCGCCATATCTTTTTACATTCCAGGGACAGCCTGAAGTTGCTCGCAGACCAGCACGGACTCAAAATTGTCCAGATGATTTACGATTCCAACAATTCCGCCATTCTAAGAAGTTATCTGTACACCAAGGGAATCACCTTTTGGAAACAAGACCCCAAAGAGATTTTCAAGTACTTCACGCAATCGGAAATCGTAGACATCAACAAGAAAGTTGCCGAAGCCAATAAAAAAGGATACGGTGACCACGCCACCGTATTCTTCATGCACAAATAGTTTGCAACAGATTACTTCGTTTTAATCTAGATTCGTGCCGACACCAAATATATAGAAATCGCCTTTTTTCCCAGATCTACCTTGGAATTCAATTACAACATTGACTAGGTGCCGAGCAGCCTTTTCACCAACCATTTCTGGTTCCCAACCTTCCAATTTGGATCCCCACCCCGAACGCCTAAACTTGCTCCATTCAAAGCACCGAGAAGTTCCAGAACTAGGCTTACCCAAAAATACTTTTGGCACATCATGTTCTAAAACCTGGTTGAGCGAATCACCTAAATCAAGCAGTAAAGAGGCTTCAATTTCAGAAGAGTAAGCCAGGCATATTCCTGTCCAGTTGGAAACATCAACCGGCACCGAATTACCCGCACTATCCTTGGCGATTCTAAAACCAACCCTCACGAACGGCTCATATGACAATTTACCCTCATCAAGTGTAATCGTCCCACGAATGCCCTGGTACATGTCCAACATCGGGAGGAACGACCCATCATCACCCAAATCAACAGACCATTCAATCGTCGACTTACCACCTTCCGCGGAATCAAGTTCCCAGAACCAGGAACCATCCGCAACCACCCCCTTCGGCCACGTTGAATCAGCATATAACCCCGTTTTAACTGATTCCTCAAAATCCCAGGGATCCCATAAATCTCCACCACCGGCGCCACCACACGGTCCATTATTGGCTTTGCACAAGACCATGTAGGACGAGGAACTGCTCAAGGGTTCGTCAGGAATACTGGACGACATTGGAATTTCAGAGCTCGATGACAACACCGGAATTTCCGAACTCGATGACAACACCGGAATTTCCGAACTCGAGGAGACTTCAACAACATCGCCGGAGGAACTGCTTTGAACTACCGTTTCAGAACTATTCGGAATATCAAATTCAGAGCTTGAAGAAAGTTCCGCAAGCGTATTCGGTTCTACCGACGTTCCGCCGACAGCCGACTCATCGGCGCAGCCCACAAACGCAGCAGCCATTGCTGCGAAAACTATATAAAAGTTCGGTTTCATCTCATGCCTCCTTGACTTCCTTGAGGTCCCTGCTAAGGGGGAACAGTTGTAAATTCAGTCTATAAACCTGCGAAATGTCTTTACATTCCGAAGCGATTGCCACAATTTTTTTGCGGCAGGCATCGAGTTCTTCGACAATTTTTTCGTAGGCTTCGCGATTAACGCCCATGGTAACGCCAGTGACGTTGCGTTCGTTCGCCGTAAAACGGTCCAGAGAATCAATGGCCAGGTTGCCCATTTCACGGTGCATCGCACGAATCGCAAGCGGCAATCCTTCTTTGGAGCCTTCCACTGATTTTTCAGTTTGTTCGTAAACGTTTTCTGTCGTCTGCTTCAAGAATCCGGTCCGCTCCAAAAACTGCAGCGACTTGCGAACTTCTAGAGCCGAGACTTCTTGAGTACACATCTTGGCAATTTCACCCGGCATGGCCCCCGGCATCATGGGAGCAAGTTCACGCACCACCGGATTTTTCCAAGTCTCATAATATTCGAACGCATCCTTGTCGACAACACGTACTTTGTGCGAAAGCGCCATCGACTGCATTTGTTCCAGGTACTTTTTCTTTTGGTCGTCTTTTCTAGCGTTTCCGAATTGGACCATCGCCTCAAAGTAGGTTTCCTCATGCCCCACAAGCCCCATCGCCCGCGCCACGCGACCCATGGTCACTTTACTCAGATTGCTTTTTCCTTCGCAAACCAATTTAAGGTAAGTAGGCGAAGTGAAACCGGCAATCTTTGCAAATTCACGCCACGAAAACGCAGAAGTCCTTTTGCGTTCTTCATAGTAATCACTCATGAAGGCGTGATAATCTTGATATTCTACAATCGGTTTCATACATCTCAAATATATACTCTTCAAAACCAAAAGTCAATAGTTCATAGTACAAAATTTTATTTTTTATTCAATTTTTAGCATTTTCAGTCGAATTAAAAACGAGTTTCATTAATATATGATACACTTGTGTCATAAAAATCGCCGCGAGGGTTCCCGCGGCGACTGAATCAGGCTTTAAGCCCCCAAATTACCACATCTTGTCGAACTTTTTGCGGCTCTTTTCTTCGTCCTTCTTTTCCTGAACGATAGCGTCAATCACGGCGGCAACCGTCAGGTTGAAGATATCATGCACAGAGGCGTCGGTGTCGGTAAAGTGAACCGGCTTGTTCAAGCCCATCTGCACAGGACCAATGGATTCGCCCACGCCCATTTCCAAGAGCATCTTGCAAGTGGTATTTGCAGAAGAGAGGCAAGGGAAGATGAGCGTATTGACCGTCTGACCCTTGATCTTGTTGAACGGATACTTGGTGTCGCGCAGGTCCTTATCGAGAGCCACGTTCACCTGCATTTCGCCGTCAATCACGTAATCCGGATACTGTTCGTGAATCAAGCGCACCGCTTCGCGGGCTGTGTTGGACGTTCCGCGCGGAGCTCCCTTGTCGCTACCGAAGTTCGCGTAGCTGAGCATAGCCATCACAGGTTCGTGAGCAAAGAAGCGCACGGCGTCGTGAGTGAGCTTCACGATATCCACGAGCGTTTCGGCATCGGGGTCGCGGTTCACCAGCGTATCGGCCAGGAAGAACGTACCCTTGCGAGTGCTCAAAATGTGCATAGCGCCGAAGTGCTTGTATTCTTCGCGGATACCGATGATTTCCTTGGCGAGTTCAATCGTTTCGGAATACTTGGAGTAACCACCGGAAATGAGGGCGTCAGCATCGCCAACCTTCACCATCATCATACCGAAGTGGTTCGGTTCAAACATGTCGTCGCGGGCTTCGTCGAGCGTCACACCGTTACGGCCGTTTTCTTCGGCGTAGATTTCAGCATACTTGCGACGGCGTTCGAATTCTTCCGGAGAACGCGGGTTCACAATCTTGATGCCCGTAAGGTCGAGCTGTTCGCGCTGGGCAATAATCTGAATACGTTCGGGGTTACCGAGCAGAATCGGGTGTGCAACGCCTTCGGTCTTGGCCTGCACCGCAGCCTTGAGCATGTTGAGGTTGCTTTCGGCAAACACCACGCGCTTCGGGTTGCTGCGGGCCGTATCACTGAACTGACGGATAAGCTTGTTATCGTAGCCCATCATGTCGCGCAGACGGTCATAGTAGGCATCCCAATCGGTAATGGGCTTGCGGGCCACGCCACTTTCGATAGCGGCCTTAGCCACAGCGATAGACACGTCGGTCAACAGGCGCGGATCCAGCGGCTTCGGAATCAAGTATTCCTTACCGAAGGTAAAGCGCTGGGAGTTGTAAGCAATGTTCACCACATCCGGAACCGGCTTGTGGGCAAGAGCAGCAATGGCGCGCACGGCGGCGTGCTTCATGTGTTCGTTGATGCAGGTAGCGCGAACGTCGAGGGCGCCACGGAAAATGTACGGGAAACCAATAACGTTGTTTACCTGATTCGGATAGTCGCTGCGGCCCGTTGCAAAAATCAAGTCGCCACGGCTTGCCATGGCTTCTTCGTAGCTGATTTCGGGGTTCGGGTTGGCGAGAGCGAAAACAATCGGCTGGTCAGCCATGCTGCGGACCATTTCACGAGTCAGGACGTTAGCCTTGGAGAGGCCGACGAACACATCGGCGCCCTTCATGGCGTCTTCGAGCGTTTCGATATCGGTGCGGTCGGTCGCAAAGAAAGCCTTCGCTTCGGTAAGGCCCTTGCGGTCCTTGCGAATAACACCCTTACTGTCGCACATCACCAAGTTTTCTTTCTTGAGACCGAGCGACAAGTAGAGTCGCGTGCAGGCGCAAGCGGCTGCACCCGCACCGTTCACCACCATCTTCACGTTGCGAATGCTCTTGCCAGCCACTTCGATTGCGTTCAAGAGGCCTGCAGAAGAAATGATAGCCGTACCGTGCTGGTCATCGTGCATCACGGGGATATCAAGTTCAGCCTTCAAGGTATCTTCGATTTCGAAGCATTCCGGAGCCTTGATGTCTTCGAGGTTGATGCCGCCGAACGTCGGGGCAATACCCTTCACGATTTCGATAAACTTCTTCGGATCTTTTTCGTTGATTTCGATGTCGAACACATCGATGCCAGCGTAAATCTTGAAGAGGAGAGCCTTACCTTCCATCACCGGCTTACCAGCGAGGGCGCCAATGTCGCCGAGGCCAAGCACTGCCGTACCGTTACTGATCACAGCAACGAGGTTTCCCTTACCGGTGTATTCGTAAGCGAGGTTGTTATCCTTTTCAATTTCCAAGCAAGGAGCAGCTACACCCGGAGTGTATGCAAGGCCCAAGTCGGTCTGCGTGCTATGCGGCTTGGTCGGCACGATTTCGATTTTGCCGGGCTTGCCCATGGCGTGGTATTCGAGAGCTTTTTCTTTTAAATCCTTGCTCATTCTTTTCTCCTTGTTTTCGCCAGCATCTAAAGCCGCGAAAGTTCAATTTTCGGGCGCAAAAATAGAAAAAAGAAAGGGTACTGTAAAGATTTCAATACCCATTTAAGAAAGATGTATTTTTTAGCCGTCCAAAGGGAGCCGAAACGCCCTTTTTAGGCCGCTTTTTACTATTAGATTCGTGAGCAACAAGCGCCTCGTATTAACGAGGCGTGGTTGCGAGAGTGAGCGCTATGGGGACGTACTTAACTAGATTGGGCGCGAACGGTCTGTTATATTCTCATCGAAATGTCGAGAGCCTTTACACTATGTGTAAGAGCGCCGACCGAAATATAGTCAAGACCCAGGGTCGCGATTTCCTTGGCGCGTTCAAGCGTCATGTTGCCGGAACCTTCGACCAGGCACTTGTCGCCGCTTTCCTTGATAATCTTCAAAGCTTCGGCCATCATTTCATTGCTCATGTTGTCAAGCATGATCACGTCGACACCCTTGTTCAAGAGTGCGCGCAATTGGTCAAAATTTTCGACTTCCATTTCGACCATCAAGTTCTGCTTGTTGTTCTTCTTCACCACTTCAAGAGCTTCGAGAACGCCACCAGCTGCAGCAATGTGGTTGTCCTTCACGAGCACCATGTCAAAGAGACCCATGCGGTGGTTGGAACCGCCACCCACGCGAACGGCGTACTTCTGCAAAGTGCGGAAACCGGGAACCGTCTTGCGGGTATCGAGAACCTTGGTCTTGCCAGCCTTCAAAGCTTCCTGGAAAGTATGGGCAACCGTTGCCACACCGGAAAGCTGCTGGATAAAATTCAAAAGCGTACGTTCACCCGTCAAGAGTTCGTGAGTCGTGCCATCCATTTCGGCAATCAGGTCACCCTTCTTCACGACATCGCCGTCTTTCTTGTGGAGCGTCACCTTCACGTTTGCCTTGAGTTCCTGGAACACAAGTTCAATCACCGGAAGGCCTGCGAGCACGCCGTCTTCCTTGGCAATCAGGCGAGCATGTTGCTTCTGGTCGGCAGGAATCGTCCATTCGCTCGTTACGTCGCCCGTGCGAACGTCTTCGGCAAGCGCGAGACGAATCATGGTCAAAGCATCTTCGGTCGGAAAAATCGGAGTCGAATTGTCGCCGTACATTACTGCGCTCCCTTACCAGTTAAAACAACATAAACAGTGCGCATCAGAATCTGGAAATCAAGCAACAAGCTCATGTTTTCGAAATAGTACATGTCGTACTGCAACTTGATTTTCACGTCTTCGGTGCTAGTATCGTAATGGTGGCACACCTGAGCCCAACCGGTCAGACCCGGCTTCATTTTCAGGCGGCTAATATAGAACGGTATTTCTTCACGAAGCTTGGCAATGAACACGGCACGTTCCGGGCGCGGGCCCACCATGCTCATGTCGCCTTTAAGCACACACAAAATCTGCGGAAGTTCATCGATACGGGTCTTGCGCAAGAACTTGCCCACCTTGGTAATGCGGGGGTCGTCCTTGGTGGCCCACTGGGCACCAAACTTTTCGGCATCGGTACGCATGGTGCGGAACTTAAAGACCGTAAACGGCTTGCCATACAGGCCAATGCGTTCCTGGGAATAAAACACCGGGCCATGGTCTTCAAGCTTGATTGCAATAGCGGCGAGCACGCATATCGGGAACGAAATAATTCCGAGGAAGGCGCCAAACAGAATATCAATTACACGTTTCACGCGCACCTGCCACAGGGGCATGGTAAACGCGAACAGTTCCTGCAATTCAAAGCCGTAAACCAAGTTTGCCTTGAACTGGCCGTTAATCACGCCGTAAAGTTCGGGCACCAGGTAAATGTGAACCGGCTGGTCGCAAACCCACACGAGCACGCGCATAATTTCTTGCGGCGAAGAACTTTCGTGCGCAATAATAATGCCCGTTACCTTGTACTTCTTAATGAGCGAAGCAAGGTCTGCATACTTGCCAAGCACCGGAACATTTGCAAACTCATGTTCCATCACCTGGAAGCGTTCATCGACAAAGCCCACCACTCGCTGACCGCGTTCTGGAGTCTTTGCCAAAGCTTCGGCAATCTTTTTACCGGCTTCGGTTGCACCCAGCACCAGAATGTTATTCGCGCCAAAGCCAAGGCTCAAAAGCCTGCGCAGGCAGCGGTAAATGACCATTCTAAAGAGAATCACCAGGAACAGCGCAAAGCCGCCATAAATAAAGATCCACGGGAATCGAGAACCGTAAAGGTAGCCTTGGTTGAGCGGTTCATTCACCATGACCTTACCGATAAATTCTGCGCCGAACAACACCGCGATTACAAGCACAATGCCAATGAGCACGGCACGTAACACGCGCAGAATCTGGTGCGTACGCGACATTAACAGCCACGAACGGTAAAGACCAGCGCACGTGAACAGCACAAGCCAGCCCACATTGAGTATGAGACCCATGTGCCAATATTCGGCAAAAGTCTTGCTCGGGTCGAACTTGTCGGCAATCCAGCCACTGTGGAACTGCACCCAGAAGGCGAGTACAAAACAAATAGACAACGCCACGAAATCCGACAGGATTACGAGAATGCGTTCCAATGTAGCGGCGCGAATCATAACAGCCCTAAATTACCAAATTACAGTTCTTGAGGTTTCCCGAACTAGGCGAGGAAACGAATCACCTGGCTCTTTTCGACAATTTCGGGCAGGGCGTCAATGGCGTCCACAGCCTTCGAGGTCTTGCAATCCTGGGTCTTTTCGGTGATTACCACAATAGAAACCTTACCCGGATCCTTCACGTTCTTCTGGATAATGGTTTCGATGGAAATCTTGTTTTCGGCCAGAATGCTGGTAATCTTGGCGAGCACACCGCAAGCGTCACGAGAGGTGAAGCGCAAGTAGTAGCGGGCAGAGGTTTCCGAAATCGGAACGAGCGTTGCAGAGTTGTCGACGTTGAACCAGCCCATCGGGAGAGCCTTGCGCTTACCCTGATCCACAGAGCGGGCCAAGGAAACGAGGTCGGCTACGACAGCAGAAGCAGTCGGCAAGCGGCCTGCACCGGCGCCAGTCTGAACCGTTTCGCCCAGGTTGTCGCACTTCAGGTACACGGCATTGATTACGCCGTTCACGTTAGAGAGCAAGTTTTCGTTAGAAACGAAGCACGGATGGACACGGGCGTCCACACGGTCACCGTCACGGTGATAAATGCCGAGGAGCTTCACGCAGCAGCCAAGTTCCTTGGCAAATGCGATATCCTGGGCGGTAATCTTGGAAATACCCGTCACGTGAATCTTTTCGAAGTCCACGCGGTGACCGCTGCAGAGGCTAGCAAGCAAGGCAGTCTTGTGAGCGGAGTCGATACCTTCGATGTCGAAGGTCGGGTCAGCTTCGGCAAAGCCGAGCTTCTGGGCATCCTTCAGGACCACGTCGAAGTCCAGGCCTTCGTCGGCCATGCGGCTGAGGATGTAGTTACAAGTACCGTTGATGATGCAGCTCAGGTGTTCCACCGTAGAGCCGAGCAAGCCTTCCTGAAGGCTACGGATGATAGGAATGCCACCGCCAACGGCAGCTTCGAACAGCACATGCAGGCCGTTCTTGGCTGCAAGCGGGAAAATTTCGTGACCGTACTTGGCGAGGAGAGCCTTGTTGGCAGTCACCACATGCTTGCCGCTTTCGAGGGCAGCGAGGATCCACTTGCGCGGCATGTTGTAGCCACCGGCAAGTTCAACGAGCACGTCGATATCGTTACCGGCGATCATTTCGTCGGCGTTGGTCGAAACCTTGTAGCCCTTTGCCTTGTACGGGGCAACTTCTTCTTCGGACTTGGCGCAAATGCAAGCCAGTTCGAGTTCAACACCGAGCTTTTCCTTGTATTCAGCAATCTTCTGTTCCAGAATCTGAATAACACCGCCACCGACGGTTCCAGTACCAATAAGTCCAATACGCAGCATAGGGCGTCTCCATTTTAAATTTTTACGCGCACAAATATAGAATTTTGCGCTAGTTTCCCACAGTCACCTTGCGGGTTCCGTAACCGATTCGAAGCACATAATGGCCCGAAACAGGTACCGCGATGCTGAAATTCGCGCTATTTGCGGTTCCACGGAGCACCACATTGCCCTGCATGTCGAACAGAGCATACCTGTCACCCGCACGGGCTCCCGCCACCTGCAAGGTGCGATTTACAACGCTCACACTAAACTGCGGCACAGGGATCTGTTCAAACGAGTCCTTCTTTCCGCTGCTAGAAGACTTATCCGATTTCGTACTCGAACTAGACGATTTTGCAGAACTTGAGCTCGACTTTGCAGAAGAGCTGCTCTTTGCGCTGCTGCTCGAAACGCTCGACGACGACTTCACGGAACTGCTGCTCGATTTCGGCGGCTCCGCAGAAGAACTAGACGCAACGCTCGATGACGATTCACTAGAACTAGATGCAACTGAACTGCTCGAAGGAGCCTCTTCAAAGATTGCTACGAGATTGACATCTTCCGTTGCGCTAAAGGAACAATAGGACTTCGTTCCGCACAGGTTATCCCATTCCACAAAACGGTAACCATCATAAGGTATAGCCTGTACATAAACCGTTGTCCCATAATCATAGGTTCCATAAGCAGTGGGGTTAGACAGATTGGACCACGTGTTTCCAACCTTAACACGACCCGCATCAGGATCTTCCGCAGTAGCCCGAACAGTTACAGTGATTATACTCCACTTTGCATAGAAATTAAGGTAGCCGAAATCAGTCGCAGCAATTTCGGTAACAAGTTCGTCACTCAAGAATTTTGGTGATATGTACCAGCCTTCAAACGTATAGCCTTCACGTTTCTGTTCCGGCAAAGTAAGCGTCTCTCCGGGCGTGTAGAAAAGATAAGCACACGAACCCGTGGTATCCGTATGGAGAGCCGCGATATACCGTTCATCCTTTTGGGTAAACACAGGATAGTCATCGCCCTGTTTCCAGACTTTGCCATCGACACCCCCCGCAATCGCATTACCCAGAGAGTCCTTCTGCACATAGTCATGCAAAGTTGTCGCGAGCGAACCATCTTTAAAACCACTTGCCGCAACCGACTGGGCGCCGTCAACATCGACCCCTTCCGCAGCCTTATAGAAAACGTTTTCTATGGCCCACACGTCAGCAGGCCGAGAAATCGTATATCCATCCGAGAAAGATCCCATATTGTAATTGTTCAGTATATATGACTGCAATGGTTTATATTCTATTCTATCTTTCTTAGATGCTATGAAAAAGCTAGCGTTGCTTCCAATTAAGCCACCAAGCAAACCTCTCCCCTCTCCGTTCATATCAAAGACGCTGTAATTATTCACTATAAGAGCGTTCCCGAGAAGATGTCCAACAAGAGATCCTGCATTAATAAAAATATAATCGTCAGTCGATTCGTTTTCCAGATAAGCGGCCCCCTTACTATAATTCTGTACGAGAGTCAATTCTCCATAACTGCTCCCCACAAGGCCTCCCATATACGCATCTTCTTTCGCGATCATCTTGCCTTCAAAACTGCTATTCTTAACAACGAGATTGGTTTCGGAATGTCCGACAAGTCCGCCTATGCCTCCAATTCTAGCCAAGCTACACCTGTATCCATAACAAATACTCTTTCTGACATCAATATTGCCCTTGAAATGGCAGTTATCCACAATCAGCGGATTATACAAAGACGCAACGATGCCGCTGCCCACAGAATAGGAATCGACAATCGTCAGATTGCGAATAACGGAGGGTGTTCCATCGGCCTTTGACAAAATATTGTCTATCATTCCAAAAGAGTCAAACATGTATAGACCCGAAATACTATGTCCCTGGCCATCGAACGTTCCCCAGAAATTAGATATCTGCAACCAAGGCAAGAACTTATTCGCTCTTGACTTATCAAGAGTTCCATCCGACTTCAAGACATTTTCATTTACCACGATATCTTTCGTAAGTTTGGCGCATAGGTTAGCATACGGCCCCACTCGATCGAGGCTGTCCATTCCGTTTACCATTTGAGCAAAGCCATAGAGTTCTGCCACATTCGAAATCTCATAGCAATTGTCTGCGGCATCCAATGTAGGCGTTTTCAGTTTGACCCACTTTGCATAGAAATCCTTATCGCCAGCATCCGTATCGCTCATAGAGTCAATCCGGTTCCCCGTCAATTCGGCGTTATCGTACCATCCTTCAAGGAAATATCCCTCTTTAAAGGCATTATTTGCAGTTGGTAGATTACCTTTAAAGCCTTCCACATATTTACAAGAAGTAGTTTCCTTGTTACGCCAAAACTCACAATCATTACTTAATACAGAACCATAATTGGTATACCAATCCTGACGAACACGCCCGCCATCAAGATGGAACGTTATTTCATAGAAATTTTCCAATTTCGCCCAATACTCAAGATTGCCCGATGTACTAGCATCAATAAATTTATCAGGCTCCCCACTGAATTCCTTGTCCTTGAACCAACCTTGGAAAATCGTCTTTTCCTTAGCAACCGTATCGGGCAAATCATAGGTAAATCCAGAGACGTAGCTATCAAAATAAGTAGCCTCATCACCAGCAAAGGTGTGGAACGTTACGCTATAGCGATCCACCACAGAATTCCTGATGGCGCCCGAGAAATTCGGGTAATCATCAGTATCCACGTTCTGTCCCCAAACAGGATCCGCTTCGTGCAAAACATACGCCACAACGCCACTTTTGAACTGTTTCTCGGTCGCATGCTTAACACCATCTGAGTCCATTGACTCTTTATTATCCAACTGATAAGAATTCTTGACGATAACAGTATCCGAACTACTGCCAAACAGTTGCCCTTCCCCCACATTATAGCTATTCTCTATAGTCAGTATAACATGTCTATCGGCATAGCGCACCAAGTAAGAACGTTCACCATTTTTTTCAAAGTAAGCCACAGACTGGTTAAAGCAATTGACTATCTGAGCATAGGAATCCGCTCCATCTTCTAAATCGGAATCAACCACGCGAACTGCAAAAATTCCCATGGCAACATCCGAATTTTTTGCATAGAACATTGATTTTACAAGTCCCAAATTCCTGATGACCGTCGGGGTTTCGGGGTTGGCAACCAGCACGCGAATAAAGCCCACATCCTGAGGATCGGTTTCTTGAGCCACGTTCCGAACAAGCCCCGAAATGGTGTGCCCGTTCCCGTCGAACGTTCCCGCAAAGGTGTCTAACGGGTTCCACTGGACTACAGCTTCAACATCATCAAAATCTATATCGTAAACGTCTTCTATATCGTTGACAACGATATCCTTTGTAAGTTTGCCACAAGCGGACTTGTTCTTGACATTGCCATCAGTTCCGTTCACGATTGCAGCAAAGCCATAAAGCTCTCGCGCATCCGAAATTTCGTAACACCCCCCTGATAAAGTCGGGGTTTTGGGAAAGATAGTTGCCGCACTTGCAGACAGGGCTGCAAACAGGACCCCAACAGTTGCCGAAAGGACGTGTTTCATAATAATTCCTTCTTATACGATTAACAATAGAAAGATACAATAATTGAAAGTTCAACTTTGCCTAAGCAGTTACAAGTAACTATATTTAGCGACATGGAACAGGAATCCGTTAACCCGGCAATTGGCTCAATTCTCGACGAGCAAAAGCTAAAGAACATTGTCTATCCGGCAAAGCTCTTTAGAACGCGTTTGAACGAAGAATTTATGCGTGCAAACCGCACCCGCAAGCCGTTCCTGTATATCAAGATGTATTCGCACCAGTACGACTTCTTTGGTTGGGGCAGCCCGAACAAGACGGTCGAAAACACCTGGCGAATCAGCATTTTGACGATGTTTTCGCACTTGCGCTTTATCGATGTCTTGGGCTACCTTTCCGATGGTAGCGGTCTCGGCATTATCCTGCTGAATTCCGACCTCTCGGTGCTGGAATCGATTCGCAAAGAGATTTTGCACAAGCTGAACGATGCAGGCCTTATCCAGACGCTCCGCATCAACCCGAAGAAGCCGATCTTCGAGGCCTATATTTACACGGGGCTCCAAGAAAAAGAGAACCTGGAACTCGAAGACAAAATCAAGGACTTCAACAGCGCAAACGGCCGATTCTTCTCGCTGACGCGTTTGAACTTGGACCACATCTGGGAACACCCGCACACCATTCGCTACCGCCACATGGTCAAGCGCATTGTCGACGTGACCTGCACCAGCATTGCGATTGTGCTCTGCTCTCCCCTGCTTCTGTTCTGCGCTGCTGCAGTCAAGCTCAGCGACCCCAAGGGTCCTGTCATCTTCAAGCAGACCCGCGTAGGCAAGAACGGCAAGCTGTTCACTATGTACAAGTTCCGCAGCATGTACGTGGACGCCGAAGAACGCAAAAAAGAACTCCTGGCCCAGAACGAAACGGGCGGCAAGACTTTCAAGATGAAGAACGACCCGCGTATCTATCCGTTCGGTCACGTGCTCCGCAAGTTCAGCCTCGACGAACTGCCGCAGTTCTTCAACATCATCAAGGGCGACATGTCCATCGTAGGCCCACGTCCGCCGATTCCGTCCGAAGTGGCGGAATACGAGCCCTGGCACCGCATGCGCCTTTCCGTAACGCCAGGTCTCACCTGCATTTGGCAGGTCAGCGGCCGCAGCAACATCAGTTTCGAAGGCCAGATGCGCCTCGACAACGACTACATCAAGCGCAACGGCAAGCTGAGCGACGACGTCTCGCTCATCCTCAAGACCTTCAAGGTCGTGTTCAAGGGCGAAGGCGCGTATTGATGTGGAATGAATAATTAGAGATGTGAAATGAAAAAACCCGCTCATCGCGGGGTTTTAAATTTTTTCAAGCTTTTCGAAAACTATCGGTTGTTCAGGTAATCCAGAACTTTCTGGGTCAGGTCGTTTTCTTTTTTCCAGAACACCACTGCGCCCGTTGCACGGTCGACCACCATGTCGTAACCTTCTTGCAGAGCAATTTCGTTAATGGCCTTACGAATCAACTGAATGATTGGGCCGCTCACCTTTTCGTTTTCAGAAATCAGTTCACCTTTGCGGCCGTACACGCGGTCGATAAAGTTCTTGAGTTCCATGTCCTTCTTGTTGTATTCGGCTTCGAGCTCGCGCTTCTTTTCGTCGCTGAGCATCAGCACCTGCTTATCGAGCTTTTCCTTGATGGCAGCAAGTTCCTTTTGCAGCAAGTTGCCCTGCTGTTCCCACTTAGCCACCTGACGGTCGTATTCTTCCTGGGCGCGCTTGGTGCCCTTGTAGCCGTCAAAGATCAGCTTGGAATCCACATGCGCAATGCGCAGGCCGTCTTCGGCGAACGAGACAGTCGCAAACGCAAGCACTAAAACTATCAGCAGACGCTTAAGCATAAAGCCTCCTTAGAATCCTTGGCCGATAACAAAGTTGAATTGCATGTCGCCCACTTCGGTACGCTGGGTGCCACTATAGGTTTCGCCCACATCAAGCGGCCATGCAAAGTCGAAGCCGATAATACCGAGCATCGGAACAATCACGCGGAAACCGAAACCGATATCCTTCTTGAGGCTCGTCGGATCCCATTCATTGAGCGGGTTCCTAGAGGGTTCAGGCACCTTGGTACGCGGGTTGTAGCGTTCACCGAACACGTTACCGGCATCAAAGAAGAACGGCAACAGGTAGAAGGTCTGCGGCACAAGACCGAGCTGCAGTTCAGCACCCGTGTACTGGTAGCTGCGGCCCAAGCGACGGTAACCGATAGAGCCCGAGCTGTAACCACGCATCATGCCTTCGTAGCCCATCACGCCACCCATGGTATAAAGCGTGCGGTACTGCAACTGGTCACCAAAGATTACACCGTACTGGTTCGTAAGAGCAATGGCCAAGCGGTCGCGGAACAGCGGGAACCACCACTTCACCGTAAGTTCGGTCTTCACGAAGTTGAAGTCACTGAACAGCACATCGTCTGCCCACTGGATATCGAGCACATAGCGAGAACCTTCAGTCGGGAACTGCGGCAGGTTCTTGTCGTCACGCAACAGGCGGAAGTTCAAGGCAGATTCCACACCGGTGTACACCACGTAGCTGTCGTCAATGTTCGGGCCCTGCTTGTTCATGAGCCAGCTGTAACCGATCTGGCCGTAGAAGTAGTCATCGGGCCACTTGAGGCGCTTACCCAAGTAGACAGAACCACCGTAACGGGTAATGTCGGGGTCATCGTACTTGGACATGTTCCACCAGGAGTAGCTAAGGCTTGCACCCAGGGTAATCGGCTTGTCCATGAACCAGGGTTCCTGGAAGCTGATAGAAGCACTCTTCTTGTCGGCACCGTATTCCACGCTGAACGATGCTGCCTGGCCGTCACCCATACAGCAGTTCGGAATAGACACGCTAGCCGTACCCACGACACCGTCGCTTTCGCTATAAGAAACGCCCAAGCTGAACTGGCCGGTACCGGCTTCCTTTTCTTGCACGGTAAAGTCGAGGTCCACATCCTGTTCGCCCACAACCTTGATGTCGGGTACGACCATGTCGAAGTAGTTGAGCTGCATGATTTCACGGAAGCTACGTTCCAACAGGGACTGGCGGTAAGTATCGCCCGGATACAGGCGGACTTCGCGACGGATCACCTTTTCGTTGGTCTTGGTATTGCCGTGGATATGCACCTTGTGAATCTGGGCCGGCAGGCCTTCGGTCATCTTGTAAGACAGGTTCACAATAGAATCGTTTTCGAACGTACGGGTTTCTTCGTACTGGGCAAACAGGTAGCCGTCTTCGCGGTAGGCATCCAAGAGAGCCTTGCGAGAAGCATCGTACTTGTACTGGTCAAAGACTTCACCACTGTCGAGGCGGTAGGCATAGGCAAGCATCTTGTCGTTGAGCACTTCGTTACCCGAGAAGTGCAAGCCACCCATGTAGTACTTACGGCCTTCAATCATGTGGATATGAATGAGGATTGAGCTAGAGGTCTTGATATTGTCGTACTTGTTGAGGACCGGGAACATGTCTTCGATCATGTAGCGGACCATCAACTTTTCTTGATAGGTAGAGCGCTTCTTGACCTTGCGCAGAGAATCGATCTTGGGGTTCTTCCACTTGCGGCCATCGACAATGTCCAAGAATTCCTTACGGGCATTTTCGTAGCGGATAATGTCGTTCAACATCTTCCAGGCATCTTCTTCGGCCTTAACCGTGACCTTAGGTCTAGACACCCACGGCATTTCGCCCACTTCGCGGTGTCTGCGGAAGAAGTGCGTCACCTGCATGGTGGGCTTACCCGCCATCTTGTAAAGCGGCGTTGCGGAGTCACCCAAAGCGAGGTTCAACTGCTTGTAAAGGACTTCCAGGTTTTCGCCCAGCGGAACCATGCGGCCCATATAGAACAAGCAGGTGGAGTCCGGCAGGTATTCGGCGCTGTATTCGGTGAGTTCAGCATCCAGATAACCGAAATGACGAATGGCATTCAACACCGTGTCGCGGTCGGCTTCAAAGATGTTTTCCTTGAATTCGCCACCGCCCCACCACTGGTCAAGTTTTGTGACCATGTGTTCCATAATGTCTTCGGCAGGCACATGGTCGTTGCCCTGAATATCGAACTGGCGGACTTTGACCTTCTCCCCTTCGCGGATAAGGAAGGTCACCATATTCTTGTTTTCGTCGACCGGCGTTTCGCGGTAGCCCACTTCGGCAAGCAGGTAGCCTTCGGCGCGGTAGAAGTCCAAAATAGCCTGGCGGTCACGTTCCAACTGGCTCTTGCTATAAACCTGACCCGGAATCATACGGATCTTGAGTTTCAAATCTTCTTCGGATTCTTCGTCGCAGCCTTCGAATACAGCCGTATCCAAAGCCGGGAGTTCCTTAATCTTGAAAATGAGGTCGACATCGGTGCCATCGCCCACGTAGTCAATCCAGGCGGTCACATCGTCAAAAAGGCCAGACTTGTAAAGGGACGTCACCGAAGACTGCACCTTTTCGGTCAGGGCCGTCGGAGAATAGCTTTGTCCATCGCGAATACCGATACGGCTAAGGACAGCGCGGTCATCCATGTGGACGGTTCCTTCAACCTTGACCTTATGGATCTTATTTTCGACCATATAGCTCTCGGACATTTCGGACATGTCCAAAAGCTGGGCCTGAGCAAGCCCTACAAACACAGCAAATAAAAACAGCCAGCGAAAGCGCAGAATAAACCTACCTATAAACAAAATTCGGGACAAAAATACAAAAGTTACAAGCGCGAGACCTGCGCGAACCTTTCCAAAAAGTAAAAAAAACGGCATTTTTAGTATCCGCACCCCACACTTTTTATATACATTCAGTGTATGACACCACAAGCACTGAGATTATCCGAGATAACTATTTCGAACCTGCGTTCTATTCAGAGGCAGACGTTTCCGCTCAGTAGCTTTACCGCACTCATTGGCTACAATAATGCCGGCAAAACGAACATTTTGATGGGCATTCGCTGGCTTTTGTCCAAATTTTCGCTAGACATTTCGTATTTTGACGACCCCAACGACCCCGTAGAAGTCATCGGCGTCTTTGACGGCATTACGGAACAAGTCCTTAACCGTTTGGGCGAAGAATACGCCGCCGAAGTGCGACCGTTTTTGCAGAACACGCCGCAAGGCCCTGGCCGCCTGCGCGTCAAAAAAGTACAGCGCATACCCAACGAAAATCCGGAAGCTCTTGAACTTTTCGTATTCGTGCCAAGCAATCACCGCAAGGGCGACAAGCGCGAATGGGTGCGTCCCAGCGAAGCATTCAAGTTCGCGTACCACCGCATGTTCCCCGAATCGATTGCCATTTGGGACTTTGAAGGGAACCAGGCGTTCACCAAGCTTTTGCATGAAATTTTCAAGCCGCTTGAACGCCGTTTTGGCAATGAAATCAACACGCTTTTGAACAAATTCAGCGACCTGCTTTCGCCAGACAGCGAAACCCGCGCCGCCGAAATCAACACCTTCGACCGAGAAGTCAACGAAAAGCTTTCGCCGCTGTTCCCAAGCGTCAAAGTGGAATTCGACATTCCCATGCCGACTCTTGAAACTTTCCTCAAGAGCGCAAGCCTTAAGGTCATCGACGAAGATGACGGTTTTGAGCGCGACATTAGCCGCATGGGCGAAGGCAGCAAGCGCGCGATTCAAATGGCATTGGTGCGTTACTTGGCCGACGTCAAGAAGCACCACCACAACCATTACCTGAGCCGCACGCTGTTGCTCATTGATTCGCCGGAACTTTACCTGCACCCGCAGGCAGTGGAACTGGTACGCGTGGCGCTCAAGAATCTTTCGAACGAAGGCTACCAGGTGGTATTCGCCACCCATAGCGCCCAGATGGTTACCAGCGAAGACGTCAGCACCTCGCTACTGATTCGCAAGAACAAAGAGCGCGGCACCTTTATGCGCAAGCGAATGGAAGACGCCGTGCACCAAGTGGTGCAAGACGCTCCGAGCCAGTTGCAGATGCTCTTTAGCCTGAGTAACAGTAACGAACTATTGTTTGCGGACTACGTACTTTTGACCGAAGGCAAGACCGAATGGCGTGTGCTCCCGGCGCTCTTTGAACGCATTACCGGGCAGTCCTTCGCCCTCATTAAATGCGCGCTGGTTCGCCAGGGCGGCGTGAGCAACACCCGCAAGAGCATGCAAGTGCTCGACGCCATGGACATGCCAGTTCGCGCCATCGTGGACTTGGATTACGCGTTTACCACCGCGACCCGCGACGGATTCCTGGAGCCCAACGATCCCGACATCAAGTACTGCCGCGACCTGTTCCGCGAACTGGCCTTCCATAATCATTTGCGCCTGGTGAACGGACTCCCCGTCAACAAACACAGTAACATTAGTGCTTCTACCGCCTACGCCATGATGGCCGAAATGGAAGAAGCGCAACACCCCATTCGTAGCATTCATGCCAAGCTCCGCAACCAAGGCATTTGGGTGTGGACGCGAGGCGCCATCGAAGAGCACTTGGGTCTTGAAGCTAAGAATGAACAGGCATGGAGCAAGTTCATTGAACGCAGCAAGTCTCCGGACTTTATAAAAACACTCCCCGATTACGCAGGAATCGAGGAGTTATGTAGATGGATTATTGAAGGCAGCCACGGAAACTAGTACGTTCCGAGTAACGAGCGGACCTTCTCCATCATTGCTTTAGATTTAACGCGAGCCTTTTCCTTACCGTAGGCAAGAATCTTGTCGATTTCTTCGGTATGGCTGAGCAGGTAGAAGTACTTTTCACGAGCAGGGCCGAGGTGTTCTTCGAGCACATTCTGGAGTTCCTGCTTGGCGTGGCCCCAGCCCATGCCGCCAGCGCGGTAGCGGGCAGCCAGAGCTTCGGTCTGTTCCGGCGTAGCAAACAGCTTGTACAGCTTAAACACGTTGCAAGTGTCCGGATCCTTGGGTTCTTCAATGCCCTGGGAGTTCGTCACGATCTTGCCGATTTTCTTCTTGAGAGCCTTGCTTTCGAGGAAAATGTCGATGACGTTGTCGTAAGACTTGCTCATCTTGCGGCCATCGAGACCCGGGATAATGCCCGTGGTTTCCTGGAACACGGGTTCCGGAATGGTGAACACGTCTTCGCCAAAATGCTTGTTGAACTTGATGGCGATATCGCGGGCAAATTCCACGTGCTGCTTCTGGTCTTTACCGACCGGCACGATGTCTGCGCTAAACATGAGGATGTCGGCATCCATGAGACACGGGTAGCAATAGAGGCCCATGTTCACGTTTGCATCCGGATCTTCGCCAGCGGCTTCGTTCTTCGCGACCTTATCCTTGTAGGCATGGGCACGGTTCATGAAACCCTTCGGCGTAAAGCAGCTGAGAGCCCAGCTGAGTTCGAAAATTTCAGGAATGTCGCTCTGCTTGTAGAACAGGCCTTCTTCCGGGTTCAGGCCAAGAGCAAGCCAGGTCGCCGCAATCTTGTAGATATTTGCGCGCATTTCGGCGCCGTTCTGCACCGTTGTCAGGGCATGATAGTCAGCAATAAAGTAGACCGTATCGTAGGTCTTCGAAAGTTCGAGAGCCGGGCGAATGGCGCCCAGGTAGTTACCCAAGTGAGGTGTGCCGGTGGGCTTGATGCCCGTAAGAGAAATTTTTTTCATGGCGCAAATATAGGTTTATTGTTTATTGTCTTTTAAAAGCTTGTCGAAATACACAATCGTCTTTTCGAGGCCCTGGCGCAGAGGAATCGTCGGTTCCCAGCCGAGAGCAGACTTTGCAAGTTCAATGTTCGGGCGGCGCATCTTGGGGTCGTCACCCGGGAGCGGCTTGTACACGATTTTGCTCTTGGAGCTCGTGAGTTCAAGAACTTCTTTGGCAAGTTCGAGCATCGTGAATTCGCCGGGGTTTCCAATGTTGACCGGGCCAATAATCTTGTCCTGGTTCATCATGCGGATAAAGCCTTCGATCAAGTCGTCTACATAGCAGAAACTGCGGGTCTGGCTGCCGTCACCGTAAATGGTGATGTCTTCGCCCTTGAGAGCCTGCACGATAAAGTTACTGACCACGCGGCCATCGTTCATGAGCATGCGCGGGCCGTAGGTGTTAAAGATTCGTACAATGCGAATGTCCACATTGTTCTGGCGGTGGTAATCCATGAACAAGGTTTCAGCAACGCGCTTGCCTTCGTCGTAGCAGCTGCGAATGCCAATCGGGTTCACGTTTCCCCAGTAGTCTTCGGTCTGCGGGTGCACGGCCGGATCGCCGTAAACTTCGCTTGTGGACGCCTGCAGAATGCGGGCCTTCACTCGCTTCGCCATGCCGAGCATGTTGATCGCACCCATCACGCTTGTCTTGATGGTCTTTACCGGATTAAACTGGTAATGAATGGGGCTTGCGGGGCATGCCAAGTTAAAAATGCGGTCCACTTCCAACAGAATCGGTTCTGTCACGTCGTGGCGGATTAGTTCAAAGCGATGATTGTCGCGCAAGTGGTCGACATTCATCAAACGACCTGTAAAGTAGTTGTCAAGGCAAATGACTTCGTGACCGTCATTCAGCAGACGTTCACACAAGTGACTTCCTAAAAACCCAGCCCCACCAGTTACTAAACAGCGCATATTAAGCTCCAATTATATGAGCATAATATAGCTATTTAACGACTTGGTTCTTACCGTGTTTCTTGCCCCAATAGAGTTTTTCGTCGGCCTGACGGATATATTCCTCGTAGTCCGCAATATTTTCGCCTGTACTAAGGCCAATCGTTGCCGTAATGGAAACTTTAGAATTCTTGTAATAAACCACCTGTTCCGCAAGTTTGGCGCGGAAATTACTCAAAAGTTCCAAAGCGTGGGCATTATCCATCTGAGGCAGGTACAACACAAATTCTTCACCTCCCCAACGAACCGCCACACCATTCTGAGGAAGGCAAGATTCAATACACTTGCTCACCGCAGCCAAGACCTTATCGCCCGTTTCATGGCCATAGGTGTCGTTAATTTTCTTGAAGTCATCCACATCCAACATAGCCACTGAGTAAGAGGTTTCTTTTTCCTCTTTGCTACG
Source organism: uncultured Fibrobacter sp. (assembly GCF_900316465.1). NCBI lineage: Bacteria > Pseudomonadati > Fibrobacterota > Fibrobacteria > Fibrobacterales > Fibrobacteraceae > Fibrobacter > uncultured Fibrobacter sp. The sequence continues at coordinate 29,996 of NZ_ONDD01000010.1, forward strand.
CTTCATGATGCCTTCAAAGAATCGGCGGTTATAGAGTCCGGTCAGCATGTCATGATTGATGTTATAGTCCAGCTTTTCACGAGTGGTTTTAAGTTCTATCAAGTAAAGGTTTGACAAATAGAACAGTGTAAACAACGTAATGATCAAGTTCATGATTTTCACAAAAGAGCTGTGAAGCAGTACCAAATCCATCAGTTCCGGGTAAAGGGAATAATTAAAAACGGAAATCATGCTAATTGCAACCGCAAACATAGCTCCAATAAGCTGATATATGTGTTTTTTCCTGTTGGAATAAGGCAGCATAAAGAAAATCACAGCCACCATGCCAATGACAAAAGTCAAGGTACCAAAATGACCGCCAGAAATCAACTCCGTCATGGCAGAGAAAAAGATAATTTCGAAATAGGCAAAAGAAATCCTGAAATTTTCATTCTTGAAAATCGTAAGAATTGAAATGTACAATACAGAGCTAAAGCAGTTTAGAACCACCAGCGGGAAAAGCCCAAACTTCCAAAACAGGAACACGTTAAAAACGTGAACGCACAGACACATAATCAAGAAGATTACGGTCCTATGCTTCGAGAGCGTATTGATAAGATTTTTCGGCATTTGTTTTTCCCCTTCTTACTTGAGAAAACTTATTCTTCTTCTGAGTCCCGCGAGTCATCGCCGTAAGCAGAAGTCGCTGTCCCGTTCAACGCTACTAGCCGTATTCCTCGCAGAGTCAAGAACGGATCGTATTTATCAATCAAGGATGTTCTGCGAGCGATGGTTTTTCCCCAACCACCGGTTGCATAAACAGGCATGTCGTCGCAGCCCATTTCCGTTTTGATTTTTCCGATCAGGAACTCCAACTGAGCAAGGAATCCGTACAGAAGACCTGCACGGATTGCGTCATCGGTATTGTCCGCCACCACAGCCTCGGGCCATTCAATCGTCACGGGCAAAAGGCGAGCGGCCTTTTCCGTCAAGGCATCCAAGCTTGCGTTAATGCCGGGAATAATCACGCCACCAGCAAAGGCGCCATCCTTCATGACGTCAAAAGTGGTCGCGGTCCCCATATCCACGACAATTGCATTCTTGAAGCCAGCCTCGCGCATGGCAACCACATTGCACAAACGGTCGGCACCAGCCATAGACGGGTTCTGGTAATTAATCTGCAAACCCATGCAGTTTTTGGAATTCACCACCTGCACGCGTTTTTTTAGCAACGAATCTAAAGCCTTAATCCAGGGGCGTTCCAAAGCGGGCACCACGGTAGAAAGTCCCACGTGGGTAATCTCTTCGGACTTAATCTTGGAGAACCTCAACAGGCCGCCCACTTTATTCATCACTTCATCAGAGGTCGTTTCCTTGCGGGTGGTCAGACGCCAATAATCAACAACCTTGGTATCCTTAAAAATGCCAATCACCGTGTGGGAGTTACCCACATCGACCACAAAGGAAATCGTATTCTTCTTTTCAGCAGTCTTTTTCATCTGTAAAATTGTCTTTTCCTTAAAAGATATAATTTTTTTTCAAATCTCGAGGATTTCTATATATGTACGCATGACCAATTTATGGTATACGCTTTTGCTCGTTCTGACCGCCGCCATCTGGGGGTCGGGCTTTGTAGCCCAGATTGAGGGCAACGCCTTCGGGCCGTTCACCTTTTCGTGCATTCGTTGCTTTATCGCAGCCGGATTTTTAGCCCTAATTTTCAAGATTCTCGACATTTTCGGCAAAAACCCGCGCAGGCCCCACAACCGCGAAGAGCGGCTTTTGCACTGGAAAGCCGGATTCTTTTGCGGGCTAGCCCTCTGTACCGCCATGAACTTGCAACAGCTGGGAATGTTTCTTGGCACCTCGGCCGGAAAATCGGGATTCTTGACAGCCTGCTACATTGTCCTTGTGCCCGTTGTAAGATTAGTCCTCGGCCACCGCATTTCGGCAAAGACTTGGGCATGCGTTGTCATCACGACCTTCGGACTATACCTGCTGTGCATCAAGGACGGCTTTTCGCTGGAACTTTCGGACGGCGTTTCGCTGTTATGCGCCCTCGCCTTTTCAATCCACATTCTGGTCATCGACAAGTTCGTGAACCTGGTCGACCCGATTCGTGTTTCAGCAATCCAGTTCCTCACCATCGGTGTTTTGACGGCGCCGCTCATGATTGTTTTCGATATGAAATTTCCAGCCATGGACTTTAGCACCGCGGCCGCTGCATTCATCAACCCAAGAGCGGTTGCAGGACTTTGCTTCGCCGCATTCTGTTCTAGCGGAATTGCCTACACATTGCAGATTGTCGCTCAAGATAAAGTAAAACCCACCATAGCTTCGCTTACGATGAGTTTAGAATCGGTATTTGCTGTACTTGCGGGCTGGGCAATTCTCGGGGAACAACTTTCGGCCCGCGAAATCTGCGGTTGCGCCATTATGATGGTCGCTATCGTTTTTGCACAAATTAAGCGCTAGTTTTAGTCTTCTTTTTTGCGGAAGAATTCTTGGTAGCAGATTTTCTGCCGGACAATTTCTTTTGCGGAAAAACGTCCTTGCGGGTAAATCCACGTTGCTTTTTAATAAGCAGCAATCCCCCTACAACCAGCACGATTCCCACCAAAAGGGAGAGCAAGGCACTGCGAGTAAAGCCAGCGACAATGTAGCAGACAAAGCTGATTGCCGCCACACACAAGGCATAAGGCAGCTGCGTTTTCACGTGACTCACATGATTACATTCGGCGCCAGCGCTTGCCATAATCGTCGTATCTGAAATGGGTGAAATATGGTCACCGCAAACGGCACCCGCCATGCAAGCAGAAATCGAGATAATCATCAGATTAGGATCGACACTGGAGAATGCGGCCACCACAATCGGAATCAAGATGCCAAACGTACCCCAAGATGTTCCCGTCGAGAAAGCAAGACCGATTGCGACCATGAATATAATGGCCGGCATAAAGTTCATCAAGGCTGTCGCATTTCCCGAAACGATTCCCGCCACATAGTCCTTTGCGCCAAGCGTATCGGTAACACCCTTCAAGCTCCAGGCAAGCACAAGGATAATGATTGCTGGGACCATCGCCTTAAAGCCCTCGGACAGACTTTCCAGACACTTGTTAATTTTCAAGACTCGGCGACCCATGTACCAAATCACTGTCAGAACGAACGCACCAAAGCTACCGAGAACCAGTCCGACCGAAGCATCGCTTGCGCCAAAGGCATCGACAAAGCCCTTGTGCGCCTCGCCACTCGAGAAGAAACCGCCCGTATAAACCAAGCCCGCCACGCAGAAGATAATCAAAGCCACAATCGGGAAAATCAAGTCAAGCACAGTCCCCTTGGCTTGTTCAATATTCAGGTCTTCCATCTTGGCCGCAATCATGTCTGCCGCCGATTCGCACCTTCTCATCGGTCCAAAATCGACCTTCAAAAGAACAAGGGCAAAAAGCGCCACAATCGTCAGTAAAGCATAGAAATTGAACGGAATCGCCTTCACAAAAAGACCAAGACCATCTTCGCCTTCGACAAAGCCTGTTACCGCTGCAGCCCAGGAACTCACCGGCGCGATAATACAAATCGGAGCCGCCGTAGCATCGATCAAGTAGGAAAGTTTTTCATGACTAATCTTAAATTTATCTGTAACCGGACGCATCACGCTGCCCACCGTAAGGCAGTTGAAATAATCATCCACAAAAATCAGAATACCAAGAATAATCGTCGCTATTTGTGCACCCACTTTAGTTTTGATATGTAACTGCGCCCAGTTTCCAAACGCCGCCGCAGCCCCCGACTTATTCATGAGGGCAACCATTGCGCCAAGCATCACCAAGAAAAACAGAATGCCCACATTCCACGGGTCCGACACCTGTTTGACCATTCCGTTCTTGAACACCGCATCCAAAAATCCGGGAAAACTCCCCTGACTAATGAAAAGCCCTCCGATAAGAACACCGACAAACAACGACGAATAGGCTTCTTTGGTAATGAGAGCCAGGATAATAGCCACAATGGAGGGAACTAAAGCCCAAAAAGTGCCATGAAAATAGGATACCGCTTCTACAGCCTGCTGTTCCATAACCAGATTCCTTATATGAACACCGTAATTATAGTAAATCCTTAAAAAAAGCCAATTTGCGCAAACAACAATAAAAAGACGGATTGACTATTTCGAAAAAGCACTGTTTGTTAACAAAAATTAATGTAAAAAATCGGAACAAAAAGACCCGTTTTTCAAAAAGAAATATATTTTATTTACACATTTACGAGTGCAGAATTCACTACACTCTAATTGGGATTGGATGTATGAAGAAATATAAATACTTGTTGCCAGTGGCAATTATCGCCACCGGTTTTTGGGCATGCGGCGACGAGAACACGACCGCTACCGAATGTACCACAGAGCAGTGTCTCATTGACAAATATGGCGAATTTAACACAGATTCGGCAAATTTAGCCAATCAGCAGACTCACAACGCAGATTCAGGCCTTGGAATTAGCGATGGACCGAACGTGATTGACATGCCGACAGATTCAACAGGCTCCGTCAACCAAGAACCGGTCGTAACGCCTCAAGATTCCAGCCAAACGGATAGTCTCGCCAATGCTCAAAACGACTCAATTCCAAACAATTCTTACACACTCTCGAGTTCTTCGACCATAGAACCGGTTGTTGTATCATCGAGCAGCGGACACCATCATCACACTTCTAGCAGCTCCGTCGGCGACGTAAAACTCGCCGAATCCAGTTCCAGCGAAGAAGTAATTATTCCGCCGACACCCGAGAACAACTTCGTGGAAGACCACCGCAGCGAATGCCAGATCGGCAATATCCCCTCTAGCGTAAACAACGCAAAACTCCCGGACCCGTTCATGGGTCTTGACGGCAAGCGCATTTCCTCGAAGGCCGATTGGAAGTGCCGTCGCGAAGAAATCGGCGCCATGTACGAAAAACTCATGTTCGGCGAAAAGCCGCGCAATCCCGAAAAGGTCGAGGGCAAGAAGTCCGGCAACAAGTACACCGTCACCGTTACCGACAAGGGCAAGTCCGCCTCCTTCGACGTCACCATCAACAGCGCCGGCACCAAGGACAAGCCGAAGCCGGCCCTCATCGGCCTGGACCAGGGATTTGGCTCATGCGGAAGCCTCGGCTCCTCGACCAATGGCTTGGACATCGCCATGATAACCTTCAATACGAACAATGTCGCTCCCGAAAGCGGTGGCGGCAAGTTTTTCCAGCTTTACAACGGCGGCCAGGGCACCATTATCGCCTGGGCATGGGGCGTGAGCCGTCTGATCGACGCTTTGGAAAAAGACCCCGATGCAGGCATCGATGTCAAGCACCTGGCTGTTAGCGGTTGTTCCCGCCTGGGTAAGGCAGCCCTCGCCATCGGCGCTTTTGACGAACGCATCGCGCTCACCATTCCGCAGGAATCCGGTTCGGGCGGCGCATCGCTTTGGCGTGTAGGCGCCCAGGTCAACAAGCAGAAGGGCAAGCAGTTTGTGCAGGGTCTGAATAGCGCGGGTTCCGAAGGAAACTGGATGATCAAGTCGTTCAAGAACTACGATGGCAAGGAAAACACGCTCCCGTTCGACCAGCACATGCTCGTAAGCATGGTCGCTCCGCGTCCGCTCCTCATCATTGACAACGCGGGCCAGGAATGGCTGGGCGAAGTGCCGTCGAACTACTGCGGCCAGGCTTCTCTCGAAACCTACAAGGCTCTCGGCGTGACGGAAAATTACACCTATAGCCAGGAAGGCGGCCACGCGCACTGTTCGCTCCCGAACGGACAGTTTGACGAAGTCAAGGACTTTATGAACAAGTTCCTGCTCGGCAAGGACGCCAAGACGGGCAAGATCGACTACAGCAAGAACACCCAGACCATCAACTTCAACAAGTCCGAATGGATCGACTGGGAAACACCCACTTTGAACTAAAACCCAAAACAAGCTTCCTTGAGAAGACCTCTACAACCTTGAAAGGACCTCTGGCGCAAGTCAGGGGTCTTTTTCGCATGTCTTTTTTGCATATTTTTATGTGTTTTGGGTCGTTTTGCCTTGACAAAGCCCCTAAAATTTTCTCTATTTGGAGGCACATTTTTAAGTTTAACCCTTAACGGAGAAACAACATGCCTTGCGGAAAGAAAAGAAAGCGCAGGAAGATTGCGACTCACAAGCGTAAGAAGCGCCGTCGTCGTGACCGTCACAAAAAGAAACTTCGCTAATATCCGTTAGCATTCTATTGTGATTTCCTGTTAAAGACGGAGTGTAAAAGCTCCGTTTTTTAATTTTTTTTGTTTTACGGGCTTGCCCAAAGGAATCAAAAATGATTGATCGCAACAAGCACTTCCTCCGCCTCATGGACTGGAGCGAAGAAAAAATCCTGGAAACTATCGAAATCGCTTCTCGCCTGAAGGCAGAAGTCCACGCCGGCAAGGTGTCTGACCGCCTGCACGGCCAGAACATCGCCATGTTCTTCGAAAAGCCCTCGCTGCGAACTATCACCACCTTCCAAGTGGGCATGAACCAGCTCGGCGGTCACGCCGTGTTGCTCGCTCCCGATTCCATTGGCCTTGGCAAGCGCGAAAGCGTCAAGGACGTCGCCCGCTGCCTCAGCCGCTGGGTAAACGCCATCGTGGTCCGCTGCTTCAAGCAGGACCTGGTAGAACAGCTCGCCGAATACGGTAGCGTACCGGTCGTGAACGCCTTGACCGACGACTATCACCCGTGCCAGGCAATCGCTTTTGCCCAGATGATTTGCGAAAACCTCGGCGGTTTCAAGAACGCCGATGGCAAGCCGAAGACTGTCGCCTTCATCGGTGACGGCAACAACGTCGCCAACTCCTTCCTCGCCCTCGCCTCCAAGGTGGGCATGAACTTCACGCTCGCCTGCCCGAAGGGTTTCGAACAGCCCGCCAAGGTTGTCGAAGAAGCTCAGGAAGGCCTCAAGAAGCACGGTTGCCAGTACCGCGTATTCCACGACCCGAAGGAAGCCGTCAAAGACGCCGACATTCTCTATAGCGACGTGTGGGTCTCCATGGGCCAGGAAGGTGAAAAGGCCACCAAGCAGTCTCACTTCTTGCCGTTCCAGATCAACGACGAACTCCTGAAGCTCGCTCCGGCTCACTGCAAGGTCAGCCACTGCCTGCCGGCTCACCGCGGCGAAGAAATCACGGACTCCGTGATGGACAACCTCGACGTGAACATGAGCTTCGAAGAAGCAGAAAACCGCTTGCATGCACACAAGGCTGTCCTTTGGCAGGTGATGCCTCCGTTCGCCAAGTAAGCGTCTTTGAAAAGATATTTTTCAGCCCGGCACGCAAGCCGGGCTTTTTTCGTACAAAGAAATCAGAAAACGCCCCAATACAGGCCAATTTCGGCATTACAAACAAACGCAAAATTGACAATAAATTAAATTTACTGTAAGCCATATCAAAAAGGCTGTTTAAAGAAGGGAAAATTTTATGAAAAACGCGTTTCGCAACACCACACGCATTTTAGCATTTTTGCTGTTTACCGCCATATGCGCTCACACATGTGAACTTTGCTCCTACGAAGTCACTCCAGAAAACGTCAAGAGCTACGAAAGCAGCGACAAGCTCAAAGACACCACAAAAGCGTTTGAGATTCTTGACAAATACATCAACTGGTATTTCAATTCTCGCGATGACATGGCGATTCAGTTTTCGCAAGAACTCAAAGACTACCCCCATTTTCTAGAAGCAGCCAACAGGTTCGTGCTAGAAAGTGGGATGATGCGGGAAAAGAAAATCAAGGAAGAAGGCTGGCCAGATTCCATCGTAGACAAAGTATGGCTCAACCAATCCGGCATGGATACACTCAAGAAAAACATTGTATTAGCTTTTCGCAACGATCTCTACCCCCCTACGATACTCAAATTCTTAAAAAATCTGCAAGGAATCCGCTTTGCCGATTCACTGTTCGCACGTCGACACGCATTAAGCCTTTTGGCAGCATCTCTTGACATCTGTTCCAAAGGAAACGACGCGCCTGCATTTCCCGATTCTATCCATTGGAACGATGACGAAATAGACAATCTTTTGAAAATCGCAGACAAACTAGATTCCATCCGAATAAAAAGTTCTCTTGAGAAAGACAATTCAGCAAACAATAATACAGAAAACAATGTATCGAAATCAGAATCTTTAAAAAATTCCTTGGGCCCGTACAAGAGCCGTTCTTGCAGTGAAGAAGATTGGTTCAGTGCAATAACCCTGCTAGACACACTCTACTCCAGGTTGTTGGAAAATGCCGTCAACACGGTAACAAATATCCAAATTAGCTCTTCTGAAACAACCCCCATCACATGGCACGCCAATGGCTGCGGCTGCAGCCAACAGAAGGAACTCAGCTCCGATGGTTACCTCATATATCCTTACTGGCACATAAAAGAAGGCGGCGACACCATCGATTTTTCGACCCTAAACAGAATTGCCTATTACGGACTGACAGTCTCTGATGATGGAAAACTAGAAACACCTTCGGGTTTGTCTGCCATAGACTTTTTCGACCGAGACGGGCAAAGCGAATTTATCAACGTTGCGCACAGGCACAATGTTAAGGTAGACTGGATTATTAAAAAGAGCGAATGGGGCCCCCTTGTGGAAGACGGCCAAAAAATGCAGGATTTTTTTGTCAATCTTATCGATCAAATCGGGCAGCTCGTCAACAAGAAAAACAATTCCATGCTTGAAAGATTTGCCGCAACGCTCTCCTCAAACGACAAAGACGCCAGCAATCGCGGAGACGGTGTAATTCTCTGGTTCCAAAACTTTCCCACCGACCGGGAAAACACGCAACTTTTCAAAAGTACATTCTTAAAATTACGCAAAAAGCTAAAAGCAGCGAACGAATCCGCATCCGCCAACTTGCTCATGTACCAACTGGATCTCACTGAAGAAAAGGGCATCTACAGCTTCGATTTTTCGCACGGTCTCCTGGAAAACCACAAAAATGCAAACAACTTTTTGATGGTAATCAGCGACGAGCTACCATTGAACAACAACATTCGCAAGCAAGAGATCTATGACGATGACGCTCCCATGTTGTGGATCGATTACAAAAAATGGAATCAGATCGAAGAAGACGTTTCACATGAACACCAAGGGTCAATCACCGACTTCTTCTGCCCCCACCGTTTTGAATTCCGCTTGTTAAATATAATCGTATGCTTCTTGGCGTTTGTATTATTACTCTGCTACTTTATTTCTCGCGCCATCAGGACAAAGCTTGACAAGCACTTTATTCTTTTCATTGGAGCTGTCGTCGCTTTACCTGCTCTTACAACAACCATACTCGCCATTTTCGATCCTGCAGCAACCCGACTTCTATTCTTACCCCTCGCCGTGGTGGTGATTTCAGCAGTCGCAGCATCATTACGCAAGGTCCTTCTAAAAGCATGCTAATCCTCTAAAGCAAGGGCGTAGATTTTTCTATATTTATGCCTGCTTTTAAAGGAGCGTTAGCATGTCCTTTATTCAAGACCTTAAAGAAAAAGTGTTGGGCGGATCCGAGATTTCTCGCGAAGAGGCAATCCAGCTTTTGAGCGAAGATTTGCAGGAACTCTGCGATGCCGCCAACGAAATTCGCGAAAAATTCCACGGCAACGATTTTGACTTTTGCTCTATCGTGAACGCTCGTAGCGGGCGTTGCTCCGAAAACTGCAAGTACTGCGCCCAGAGCAGCTACTACCATACCGGTGCCCCCGAATACAAGCTCCTCAGCGCCGACGAAATCGTGGCTGATGCCAAGAAGAAAGAAGCCGCAGGCATTCCGCGTTACTCCATCGTGACCTCGGGCCGTACGCTTTCGAACCGCGACGTAGAACAGATTGGCGAAGCCATTCGCCGCCTCAAGAAAGAAACCAAACTTTCCGTATGCCTTTCGGCAGGGCTCTTGAACCGCGAGCAGTTCGACAAGCTCAAGGAGGCGGGCCTCACCCGCTTCCACAACAACCTGGAAACTTACCGCAGGCATTTCCCGGACGTGTGCACCACGCACACCTATGACGACAAAATCGGGGCACTCCAAAACGCCCTTGCCGCAGGCCTTGAAATCTGCAGCGGCGGCATCATGGGCCTTGGCGAAACCATGGAAGACCGAATCGACATGTGCCTGGACCTCCGCAAACTCGGCGTCAAGTCTACGCCGGTGAACGTGCTGAACGCAATCCCGGGCACGCCTTACGAGAACCTCCCGAAGCTCACGAACGATGAATTCTGCCGCATCGTAGCGATTTACAGGTTCATCAACCCGAAGGCGTTCATCCGCCTCGCAGGCGGCCGCGGAGTTCTCGGCGACGATGGCAAGCGCGCCTTCAAGAGCGGCGCCAACGCTGCCATCACCGACGACATGCTCACCACCGCAGGCGTCAACAGTTGCAAGGACTTCGAGCTCGTTAAAGGCCTCGGCTTTACCCCACACGGGTTTATCGGCTAATATATTCCAACTTGGAATATCGAAATCAAAGAAAATCGTACCACTTTAGAAATAAAGTGGTATATTAATGATTGAGCCCTTCTGGTGGATAAGAAGCGCCGGCGTCGCAGCCGTTCCAGTCAGCAATCGCGAGCCGCAAGTCTCTAGACGAGACAGACCCACCAGAGCGGCTTTTTTTGTACTCCATTTTCCCGGACGCAATGCGTTCCGGGATTTTTTATTCAATCTTTCGCGGGCTGATCCCAAGGGAAAGCGACCGCGGAACTATCACCAGCGCCTATAGAAATCGTCCAGTTTTCCGGAGCTTGATCAGGAACATTCAACGCAAGCGAAATAGGAAAAGCGAAAAGACTGGCCACAACTAAAGACCCGCCCACAAATGTTTCAAGCTTTGTATTTTTACCGGTAAGCACCAGCAAAAATTTCGCAATTTCTTCGGCATCACGCCTTGCAGTATTCGTTGACTCGACAGCATTCATTATACGCTTGCCGAATTCACTGTCTTTACGGGCCACAAGCAAATGGCCGTACACAACGTCACCCTTACGGATTTCCAGAAGCATTTCCTTGTCGAAGGTGCGGTCAAATCTGCAACTGTGGGCCGATTCGCAGACTAATTTGCCATTCTGGTAAAAATCGTAATCATTGCCTTCAGCAACCGTAACCCAAAAGCCATTATCGGAAGCAGTCTTCCAAGAATGCCCAGAGCACCCCACAAGTACTATCGTCAACAACAATGCAATAACAGACTTCATCATTACCACCACACCTGCACGCTAGCACTCCACCCGTGGGCATTGTTATAGCTGTCATCAGACTTCTTCTCAAGATTGCAGAAGTTGTACAGATAACGGACATCTAAAGCGAAAACCGTTTTATAATCGACAGGTTTAAAAAGAACACCCGTCTTCAAGAAAAAGGCAAAGCCTTCGGGAGCTTCGTCAATCTTGTACTTTTTAGAATCGTAGTCAAGATAAATTAAGCCGGCACCAGGCCCCACAAAAGGAGAAACTGTTCGGCCATCAAACACATAGGCAGCCGAAAGAAACGCGCCCAAATAACTAAAATCGTCACCCAGCCCTTCGTCAAAGCCCCAGTTTACATCTAGCGACAAAAGGAGGTTCTTGCGAAGGTAATTCGCAACCAAATCAACCGATGGCGCGGCCGCAAACTCCGGAGCAGCGAACCCGATTGCACCAAGGCCAACGCCCAGCTTAAAACTTCCTTCCCGTTCAAACTTTTTTGTATTCACGACCAAATCCGCAATAGGGGCAAGGTCCTCCGGCGTATAGGCCATATGCTTGTAAGTCCAGATTACATCTTTGTCGTCGGAATCCAGCAGACTATAAACCACCACGATGCCGTTTTCCCAGCTCTGCATCTTGATTTGCAAAACGAAATCGCTTTCGGTTCCGCATTCAACAAACCGCACCTCATTTTTATCCGTCAGGGATTCCTTGGTCAAGCGCACAAGCTTATCGGCGTAATCCTGATGCACACCGTCCAATTCCACTGCAGGAATGCACACGTTTGGTTTCGCCCAAAGCATGGCACACAAAAGAACAATTAAAGCAGCACAGAATTTCATAAATGCTTCAATTCATCAATAGAGAATGATGGCGCCCCAACTGAATTTCGACCAGCCGTCATTATACATCAAGGATTCCGGGCTGTACTCCATATAAAAACCAAACGGTTTCTTCAAATCGAAAAAGGCGTTCACCCCCAGAGTCATTACGTTTTTACGGAATGCATAGGCCGGATAATTTTCATGTCCATCGCCCAAAAATATCGGCATCGGGTCATAGTTTTCCGCCGTAGAGCCACCACTATTCAAGGCCATTCTTTCGTAATTCGCATAGGCTCCCAGCGCAAACGATTCGCCTAGATTGAATAGGGCGCCCCCACCAACATTGTACAGGATAAAACCATCAAAGCGTCCCTTCGGATTTCTCACTTCGGGATCATAGTATTCTTTCTGCTTGTTGGAATAATAGCCGCCCACAAAAGAGGCTCCCGCTCCCAAATAGAACGGGCCAACCCACTGCACAAAACTCGGCCTAAAGCCGACATCCATCGGGATCGTTACCGGAACAGACAGGATCAGGCCTCCTTTTTGCCCCGCGAGCGAATAATCAAACGAACAAAGGTTAAAGTTCGCCTTGGCCGAAAAGCCTCCCACCGTAGTGCTATAACGCGGAGACGAAATCATATGATCGTCGTCTGATGACACCGTCATTATACCCACGTCAATAAAGCGGTATTTGTTATTCCCTTTCGAATACTTGAGAACCGCCGCCTCCCCCAGCATGTTTCCAGAAGAAGTGACAGCGCACCCCGTAAAAGAGAGCACAAATGCCGCAATAGCGAGCAAAGCAAAGATTCTTCTGGCAATCAAATGATTCATGGTGGCAAATATAAATTTCCTTGCAAACAAAAGAAAACACCCCGCCGCTTTTGGCGACGAGGTGTAATATTTTCAGGATTGATGGAGACTACACTTCTTCAATAGAAGCGTGGTATTGACGCCTACGGCGTCAGCGGCTTCGGCTCAGCCATGCCAGAGTGCAAGCACTCTGTCGCGACATTCGCCTTGCACGCTACTCCTGGAGGCTCTTCAGTTAAATCTCTTCAATGCTTGCGTGATATTCCTGAAGAGATTTAACAGCGCCGTGGCCGTTGCGGGCAGCGGCGATGCCCTTCACGGTGTTATAGGCACCGGCGAGGGTCGTGATGTACGGAACCTTGTACTTAATGGCGGCCTTGCGGATAGCGCTTTCGTCCTTGATGGCGTCGCGCTTTGCCCACGGCGTGTTGATGATGAGGTTCACCTGCTTGTTCAGGATAACATCGAGAACGTTCGGGCGGCCTTCAGCAATCTTGTTCACCACTTCACACTTGACACCGGCAGCTTCGTAGAACTTGGCGGTACCTTCGGTAGCGTAAATCTTGAAGCCGAGCTTCTGGAATTCCTTGCCGATTTCGATGGCCTGTTCAGACAAGTTGACCTTATCAGACAAGCTAATCAGCACGGCACCTTCGTTCGGGAGGAAGGAACCTGCGGCTTCCTGGCTCTTGTAGTAGGCCAGGGCGTAGTCGTCGGAGAGGCCGAGCACTTCGCCGGTGGAGCGCATTTCGGGGCCGAGAACCGGGTCCACCTTCGGGAACTTGTCGAACGGGAACACAGCTTCCTTGGCGCCGTGGTGGTTGAACTTCTTGTCCTTGAGCTTGAGGTCTTCGAGCTTGGCACCGAGCATCAGGCGGGTGGCGAGGCGGGCCATCTGCGTGTTACAGACCTTGGAGACCAGAGGCACCGTGCGGGATGCACGCGGATTCGCTTCGAGGACGAACACCTTGCCGTCTTCGATAGCGTACTGCATGTTCATGAGGCCGCAAACGTGGAGAGCTTCAGCAATCTTGCGGGTGTAATCCTTGATGGTTGCCAAGTTTTCCTTAGTGATGGTCACCGGCGGGATAATGCAAGCGGAGTCACCGGAGTGGACACCGGCAAGTTCAACGTGTTCCATCACAGACGGGATGTAAACGTGTTCGCCGTCAGAAAGGGCGTCGGCTTCACATTCGAGAGCATTGTGGAGGAAGCGGTCGATGAGGAGCGGACGATCCGGGGTCACGCCGACAGCCTTGGCAACGTATTCGCGGAGCATGTTTTCATCGTAGATGACTTCCATGCCGCGGCCGCCAAGCACGAAGCTCGGGCGGATCATCACCGGGTAGCCACCGATCTGCTTGACGCAAGCGAGGGCTTCGTCGATGTTCGTGGCCATGCCGCTTTCCGGCATCGGAATGCCGAGCTGGTCCATCATCTTGCGGAACAGGTCGCGGTCTTCGGCGATGTCGATGGAGTCGATGCTCGTACCGAGAATCTTGACGCCTTCGTCGCTCAGGGCGCGGGCGATATTCAGCGGAGTCTGACCACCGAACTGCACGATCACGCCAGCCGGCTTTTCCTTGTGGTAAATCTGGAGAACGTCTTCGAGGCTGACCGGTTCGAAGTACAGCTTGTCGGAAGTATCGTAGTCGGTAGAAACCGTTTCCGGGTTGCAGTTCACCATGATGGTTTCGTAACCCATTTCGCGGAGGGCCATTGCAGCGTGGCAGCAGCAGTAGTCGAATTCGATACCCTGACCGATTCTGTTCGGGCCACCGCCGAGAATCATGATCTTCTTCGGGTTGTTAGAAGCGGTAGATTCGTCCTTGCAGTTGTAGGTGCTGTAGTAGTAGTACTGGTCCTTCACGCCGCTCACCGGCACTGCGCACCAGCCTTCGACCACGCCGAGTTCCGTACGCTTCTTGCGCACGTCCTTTTCGCGGATGCCGAGGATCTTGGCGATGTACTTGTCGCTGAAGCCGTCCTTCTTGGCCTTGATGAGGAGTTCATCGGCAGGCAGGCGGCCCGGAGTCTTGAGCATTTCTTCTTCGAGCTGAACAAGTTCGCGCATCTGCTGCACGAAGTAAGCCTTTTCGTAGGTGGCGGCGAAGATTTCTTCGTCGGTTGCACCCTTACGGAGGGCTTCGTACATCTGGAAGTGACGTTCAGAAGAAGCGGTCTTCATCATTTCAAGGAGTTCTTCCTTGCTCTTCTTGTTGAAGTCCTTAGCAAAGCCGAGGCCGGAACGACCGTTTTCGAGGCCGCGGATAGCCTTCTGGAGGGTTTCTTTGTAGGTCTTGCCGATAGCCATGACTTCGCCCACGGCCTTCATCTGGGTGCCGAGGCAGTCATCGACGCCGCGGAACTTTTCGAATGCCCAGCGAGCGAACTTGAGCACCACGTAGTCACCGCTCGGGGTGTACTTTTCGAGGGAGCCATCGCGCCAGTACGGAATCTGGTCGAGGGTAAGGCCTGCGGCGAGCTTTGCAGAAATGAGGGCGATCGGGAAGCCGGTAGCCTTGGAAGCAAGGGCAGAAGAGCGGCTGGTACGCGGGTTGATTTCGATAATCACCACGCGGCCGGTCTTCGGGTCGTGAGCGAACTGCACGTTGGTACCGCCAATCACGCCGATGGATTCCACAATCTTGAAGGCCTTTTCCTTCAGTTCTTCTTCGAGCTTCTTGTCGATGGTGAGGAACGGGGCTGCGCAGAAGGAGTCGCCGGTATGCACGCCCACCGGGTCGATGTTTTCGATGAAGCAGATGGCGATCATCTGGTTCTTGGAGTCACGCACGACTTCAACTTCCAGCTCTTCCCAACCGAGGATGGATTCTTCGATGAGGCACTGGTGCGTCATGGAGAGTTCAAGACCGTTGGAGCAAATGGTGCGAAGTTCTTCCACGTTGTAGCAGAAACCGCCGCCTGCACCACCCATGGTGTATGCCGGGCGAACGACAACCGGGTAACCGATTTCGGCCACAATCTTTTCGGCTTCTTCCACAGAGTGGCAAATGCCAGAGCGCGGAGTATCGATGCCGAGCTTCTGCATGGTTTCCTTGAAGATTTCACGGTCTTCGCCGCGTTCGATAGCGTCGAGGTTCACACCGATCACCTTCACGCCGTACTTGTCCAGAACACCAGCCTTGCTAAGAGCAGAGGCGAGGTTCAAGCCAGTCTGACCGCCCAAGTTCGGGAGGAGGGCCTGCGGGCGTTCCTTTTCGATAATCTGGGTAAGGCGGGCAACGTTCAGCGGTTCGATGTAGGTGGCATCGGCCATGACCGGGTCGGTCATGATGGTAGCCGGGTTAGAGTTCACGAGCACAATCTTGTAACCCTGTTCGCGCAGGGCCTTGCAAGCCTGGGTGCCGGAATAGTCGAATTCGCAAGCCTGACCGATCACGATCGGGCCAGAACCGATGATAAGGACTTTATCGATGCCTTCAATCTTCATTTTGTTTTCTCCGTATGACTAATTAATAAGCCCTAAAAAAAATTGCCGAACCAAACGGTTCAGCAACAATAAAATCAGAAATAATATCAACCTTGGAAAAACCAATTGCGGTTGCGCAGTGGATTGCGCACTTTGCATTGCACGGGGGCAAGGGCATTGCAAGAACTTGTTTCATCTTCCTGTCTAAAATTCGCAAGGTTTAAACTTGCGCAAATATAGACAAAAATTGTAATGCTTTCAAGGCAAAAACCAAAAAATGAAAAATTATTTCGGCTTACGGTTCGCCTGCAGGATCAGCAGCAGGTTCTTCCGGTTCTTCGTTTGCGCAATCTGCAGCGTTCGGGTCCACAGTGCAGTGATCATCCGATTCAGTACTTGCGGTACCGCAACCCGCAAAAGCGAGCGCAACAGCCAAAATAGAGACGAAACCGACGAATTTGCGAATCATGTCATTCCTCGCTAATTAATTGATATTCAACACCTTACGATTTGCAATATAGTAAAAGGTGTGTATCGCGGTTTTGAACACACAATAAAAAAAGCACCCGGGAGTCCCGAGTGCAAAAGCAAATCGCTTTAGAGCAAAATTACTTCTTAGCAACCTTGGTCTTCTTAGCGGTTTCCTTGAGGCCAGCGCCGACCTTGAAGGAAACAGTCTTGGAAGCCTTGATCTTGATCGTAGCACCAGTCTGCGGGTTACGGCCGGTACGTGCAGCACGTTCCTTAACAGTGAAGGTACCGAAACCGATCAACTGAACGAGACCGTCCTTCTTGATACCAGCGGTGATACCGTCGAGAACGGCGTCAACAGCGCGGCCAGCGGCAGCCTTGGATTCAATGCCTGCTTCCTTGTTAGCGAGGATGGCGTCGATGAGATCTTGCTTATTCATTTTATTAACTCCTTGAGTAGGTTAAGAATTTTATAGTGATATTATACTTTTTTTTTTGCGTCGCGGCACACTTTTTTTGAAAATTTTTTGAAAAATCCTTATAAAATCAAGCCTCGGGCGGTGGTTCGGTTTCAGCCTCTACAATCGTATCTGCTTTCTTCTGAATTTTATCCAAGTACACAAGACACAGACAAGTGAAAGGAATTGCAACGATCAAGCCGAGGAATCCAAGCAACTTTCCCCAGATAGAAAGCGACAAGAGAATGCCTACTGGCGGCAAGTCCATCGAAGACCCAACAATCTTTGGCACCAAGAACATGTCTTCGACAATTTGTACAATCAAGTAAACTGCGCTCACAAGCAATGCGACTTCCCAGAACGGCATGCCCTTGTCGAGAGCATAGACCACCGCTAGCAGTAAGGCCACAGGGATTGTCGCTAACTGCAGATACGGCACCATGTTGAGCGCGCCTGAGAACAAGCCAAAGGCGACTCCCATAGGCAGTCCGATGATTCCGAAGCCGATTGCATACAAAATACCAACCGTCAATGCAACCAAGGATTGTGCACGGAAATAGCTACCCATGAACATATCCATCTTCTTTGCAAAATCAGAAGCACCCTCTTTATACCTTGTCGGAAAAAGCTTCTTGATGCCACCACGAAGCTTAGGCATATCAAGCATGATGAACACGAGATACATAAAGATCAGGATTGCACCGGAGAGCCATACAAACAAATTAGAAGTCTTTGCCAGCACGTTCCACGCACTCGGCAAAACCTTTCCGGCTACAGACTGCGCGGCATTCCAGAAGTCGAGAGTCTGCATGGCGACGGCAACTTTGTTCCAAGAAATGAACGTCTTTATTTCTTGCCACAAGTTTTTTGGCACAAACATCGACAAGCGTTCGGCCCAGGTGGAATCGTTAAACAGCTTTGGAATCAGTTCACCCAGGTGCCTGATTTCTCCGACCACCATCGGAACAAAAAGCCACAAGGCACCGCCCACCACAAGAACCATAAGCGTAAGCACGACAATGACGGCGACAATGCGATACTTGACCTTGCTCTGGATTTTTGTAACCAGCGGATCAAAAATGTATGCGATAAGGAACGCTGCAAAAAACGGAGCGAGTACACCACTCAAATAGTGCAGCACCCAAAGCAAAATGCCGACGCCGGCGGCCATAATCAAAAGCCGCATCACGCGGTCTACAGTCCAAATACGTCTCATTTCTTTGTCCTATATTCCAAGGGTTTTACGCCATAAATTTTGGCGAAAGCTTTTTCGAATGCGGTCGGGTTCTTTTCGCCCACAGCCAAAGCGACTTCGGCAACAGAGCGGTCCGATTCCTTCAGGAGCTTTGCCGCTTGCGCCATGCGAGTTTTCAATTCATCCTGCTTCTTTTCGCGAGCGGCCACGCTGCTTGCGGAATTGCGAACTGTCAGCGCGACAACACCTGCATACACCAAAGCCATAACCACGAGCGCCACATACATGAGCGCCTTGAAGGTTCGATTTTCGCCCCAAAGCTTAATGGAGCGCACCACGATTTCGTCGGGAATGCCAAGCATGGTTCCTTCGCCGTTACAGATTTCAAAGAACATGCCGCGGTTCATGTAACGCAGGCCATCGTCTTCGTCGAGCCCCTGCATGGCAAGCCACCATTCGGGCACTTTAAAATCGAGCATCGAAACAGAGGCGCGGCTTATGCGGTCGCGAATAATCACCGGCGCTTGAGCGACCATCGGGCGATAGCTCTGGTACACATTCTTTTTACTGTACACCGGGTCGTCATTCAGAATCTTGATGCCCACGCGCTGCATGCGGCCCGTTTCGACATCGATCACAAGCGAATCGAAATCCGAGAAGTCGAAGAACCCGTTTGCCGGACGGTTATTGACCGAAAGCAAATTAACGCCCACACCTGCATACGGGTAAGCCATGCCCGAACGAATATTCACATGGGCCGAGATTACGGAATCTTGATTGGAAAGTTCAACAGTCGAGAATCCGCCAACATTTGCATCGGAGACTGCATAAACCTGGAATGTGCCACCAGGGAACAGGATTTGTTCAGTTGCACTAAACTTAACGAAC
This sequence comes from uncultured Fibrobacter sp., assembly GCF_900316465.1. Classification (NCBI taxonomy): domain Bacteria; kingdom Pseudomonadati; phylum Fibrobacterota; class Fibrobacteria; order Fibrobacterales; family Fibrobacteraceae; genus Fibrobacter; species uncultured Fibrobacter sp. Next base: position 49,261 of record NZ_ONDD01000010.1, read on the forward strand.
AGGCAAATCCATACGACGACAACAACTACAAGCGCAGTTGTTGCGATGATGATTTTTTTCATGCGCGAGGCTCCGCAGACTTATCTTCGTGTTCCTTGTTGTACGAATGCGTACGACCAATCGCCACAATCATGAGGCCAAGCATTATAAACATCACTGCGCCAAACGCAAAATTGCTCACGCCCTTTGCCGTAATGGAATAGAACTTGAGCGAGAACTTTTTACCGCGCGGGTGATTCCAGCCCGGAGCGATTTCGACGCGGGCCACCGTTTCTTGATGGCGACGGTTAAGCGTACGATCGACATGTTCGTCATCGAACCAGAAATCCGGCGTGTAGAACTGTTCGAACGGGAACGCAATACGCTGGCGGCCCTTGGTCAGCGGGATCTCTTTCATGAGCAAGCGGAAGGTACGCGGCTTCGTGATGTCGGTAACATCCGGGTCAAAGGTCCATACCTTCACCAGAATTTCATCGGTACCGCTCGATTCCAATTCAAAAATCAGCGAATCCACAAAAGTCCAGTTGCGATACTCCGCTTTCTCGCCCTGACTGAGGTCAAACAAAAGTCCGCACCAAGCACTCTTGGCAGTATCGGCGCCAAGCATGCAGCTAAACGAAAGCGAAGAATCGGCCAAGGCAAAAGTCACCTCGGACGAGCCGCCGTCGGACTTGTCATCGTATTCAAAGACAGAGGCACCATCGTGCAGCGGGAAAACTTTGTCGGCAAAGTGACGATCCGGAAGTGCAAAATACACTCCCAGAACAACAGCCGCAATCGCCACTAGAATAATATAAGTCTTAGCCATTAGAGTCTTCAGGTTCCAAAATCGGTTTCAAATGAAGGCTGTACTGCACCAAATCCAGCGGATCTTCGTCGGGTTCCTTTTCGCCAAAAAGCTTGTTCACCACGGCATCAAGCGCACGGATAAAGAAGAAATGATGCTTGCCTTCTTTAGCGGGCATCTGGAACGGGTGTTCCAAGGTACGCTTTAAAAGCGTGATGGTCATGGAAGGCGGCATGTGGAACATCTTGCAGCAAGAGGTGACCTTGCCGTCGTAACCGTAATCCGGGAGTTTTCCTTGCACCAGAGGTTCGCCGTGATCGATGCAGCAAGGGTCTTCGCAAACCGGGTCCTGCACATTCTTGGCAAGCAAAGCCTTGAGCCAGAGCTCGCGGGACTTGTCGGTGAGGTCGCTGCGGAAAGCCATGGTCTGGTCACACGGGAAAAACGTAGAATAGCACTTGGGGCAAATGCGCAAGTCCAGATGCTGGAACTTGATTTCTGCCACCTCTGATTTGCAATAAGGGCATGTACTCATGTACCCTAATATAATAACTATATTTGTGGCATGGCTAAAGTTGTACAGATTACCGCTGAAAATTTTGAAACCGAGGTCGCTCAGGCCTCTGAAACCCGCGCCGTAGCGGTGCTTTTCTCTTCTGCAGAATACCCTGACTGCGCACCGTATTCCCAATTGCTGGGCTCTCTTTCGACCAGCATGGACTTTACGCTCGGCGTCGTGAGTTGCGACGAACGCGAGAACATGCAGTTGATCCAGGCGTTCCGCGTGCGCTCGGTGCCCGAAGTTCACATTGTCGACAAGGGCCAGATTGCAGACGTCATCCAGGGCGTGTTGCCCGAAGCAGACCTCAAGAAGCGCCTCGAAAAGTTCTTCGTGAGTGACGAAGCTCGATTCCAGATGGCCTTGGAAGATGCCATTGCGCAAAAGAATTTTGACCAGGCTCTCCCGATGCTCGACGAAGCGCTCGCCAAGACCCCCGACGACAAGAAGTTGCAGCTCTTATGGGCCAAGGCAAGCCTCGGCATGGGCGACACCGAAAAGGCAAAATCTGTACTCACCAAGTTTACCGAAGCCGATGACCAGTACCGCGAAGCAAAATCGCTGCTGGAACTTCTAGACTTCCACGCCGAAGCCGCCAAGAAGGACGTGCAGGGCAAAGAAGCGATTGTTTACCACGAAGCATGCAAGCTCGCTTGCGCCGAAGATTTTGAAAGTGCATTGCAGGCATTCCTGAACCTGTACGTGGAAGCTCCGGAATGGAACGACGGCGCCGCCAAGAAGGCGATGCTTACTTTGTTCGGAGTTCTCGGCCCGAAACACGAACTTACCTGGAAGTACCGCGCCAAACTCAACACGATGATGTTTATCTAATGAATATCGACTTTAACCGCAAACTTTCGATTGCCCCGATGCTTGACTGCACCGACCGTCACGAACGGTATTTTTTGCGGTTATTGTCCAAGCACATCTTGTTGTACAGCGAAATGGTCACGACCAACGCGCTGTTGCATACCGATCCGGACCAGTTCCTGCGCCATCAGGAATTCGAATACCCCGCTGTTTTGCAGCTGGGAGGCTCAAATCCGGCCGATTTAGCCAAATGCAGCAAGATGGTCGAAGAATCCGGTTTTCAGGAAGTCAACCTGAATTGCGGCTGTCCTTCGGACCGCGTGCAGAACGGGAACTTTGGCGCGTGCCTCATGAAAGACAAGAACCTGGTCGCCGACTGCTTCAAGGCCATGCAAGACGCCGTGAGCATCCCCGTGTCTATCAAGTGCCGTATCGGCGTCGACGAATTTGACTTTTGGGAATTTTTCCGCGACTTTGTAGGCACCATTGCAGACGCCGGCTGCCGCGTATTCATTATTCACGCCCGCAAGGCATGGCTCAAGGGTTTAAGTCCTAAAGAAAACCGCGAAGTTCCGTCGCTGCATTACGACTTTGTACACCGCCTCAAGGCCGAAATGCCTCAGCTGAACATTTCAATCAACGGCGGCATCAAGACGCTTGACCAGGTGCAGGAACAGCTCCAGGATTTAGACGGCGTCATGGTCGGCCGCGAAGCCTACGAAAATCCGTGGTTCCTGCGCGACGCCGACGAACGTATTTTCGGCGACAGCGAACCACCGCGATTCTCGTTACGCAAGGAACTTCTCGAAGCCTACCTCCCCTATGTAGAGATGGAAGCCGCCCGCGGAACGCCCACAACCATTTTAGTGCGCCACCTGTACGGGCTATTTAACGGCAAGCCCGGCGCACGCAAGTTCCGCCAGCACCTCGGCGAAAACGCCCCCAAAACAAACAACCCCGCGGAAATGATCCGCAGGGCTATGGACTTGGTTACTGAACCTTAGTCTTTTTGATTATTCAGCCACTTATTCGACAATCTTGGCGCTGAGTTCCTTCGTGTCGATAGAAGAAATCGTCGAACCGTTCGTGAGAGAAATCTTGCGAATTTCGGCTGCGTTATACATGGCAACCCAAGCGGTGCTACCGTCAATTGCCACGATATCGTAGGGGTTTTCAGATTCGATGCTCTTCTGCCAAGCAACCTTCTTTGCGCTGGTATTCACCTTCGAGATGCTGCCCTTGCCCTTGCGGTCCATTACGTACAGGCCACCATTGACTTCTACAATCTTCGTGTCGGTAGAGAACTGAATGCTTTCGTCGCTGATGTCTTCGCCATCAATCCAGTAAAGTTTACCGGCGTTAGCATAGTCGCTGATATAAACGAACACTTCGTGATTGATAACGGCAATACCAGCGGGCTGGTAACCCATTTCGTCGTCATAAAGGGGGGAGAGTTTCAGGCCATTATAAGAATACGCCACCATGGGTCCCATTTCATACGTATCCCAGTCAATGGAACCACGGTCGCCGATATAGAAGAGTTCACCCTTAGTGTCATAGTAAACGCCACCGCTGGCATCGACAACACCATCTATCCTCTTCACCGACTTGTCACTCAAATCAACTTCGGCAGCGGGAACATTCTGGTAAGCCTTGTAAACGGCAACAACAGCCTTGCCAGAAATCGGATCAACATCCATCATGTACACGCCACCGCCAAGCAGCGTACCGCTCACCCAAAGTTCAGACTTTTTCTTCTTCAGGTCAACCTTTTCGATACCGCGGTTTTCATCGGCGTCAATACCCCAAGAGGCATTGTATTCACCCTGCGTACCCACAAACACATTGCCATTCACAACCTTCACAACCTGCGGGTTCTTGGTCACAAGAGTAATGGTATCGAGAAGGGTACCGTCGCTCAACTTGTACATGGCAAGAAGGCCCGGATCGTTGAAGATAGCGCTATATCCATCATCGCCAACTTCGTAGCGCTGGAACACGGCGAACAGCGTATCGCCAGAAACTTCAAGGTCGGCGGCAAACGGCGTGTTAGCCAGGTAGGTCACCTTCGGTTCAACAGAGCTGCTGGATTCCGGTTCTGCAGAGGAACTAGATACCGGAGCTTCGGAGCTGCTGGATTCAACCTTTTCGCTAGAACTGGATTTTTCGTCTTTCTTTTCGCTAGAGCTAGACTTGTCATCCTTTGTGCTGGAGCTAGACTTGTCGTCCTTCTTTTCGCTGGAGCTGGACTTTTCGTCTTTCTTTTCGCTAGAGCTAGAGGTAGCCTTTTCGGAGCTACTGGACTTGCCATCTTTCTTGACAGAGCTAGAAGACTTGTCCTTGCTGGACTTGGCAGAGCTAGAGCTGTCATCGTCTTCGGAACTGCTGCTCAGATCTTCATCCAAGCAGTTTTCGTTGTCCAAGCATTCAATGCTTGCCGAGGAACTATTGTCGTCACCGCAAGCGCCCAAGTAGAACGCGAACGATAACGCCGCAAGTGTTGTGAGTATCTTTTTATTCATTATTGCTCCTTTCTGGCTTTACGCTATTTTAGCGCGGGGGCTAGAACCCCTGTATGATTGTGAACTTGTATTCCCTACCCGGAGTCGGATAGGGGGTAAAAATGTTTCGATATGTTTCGTCCGATATGTTGTTGACCGCAAAAACAAGGCGAGTCTTATTCCACGGTTGCCAAGCAAGCGAAGCATTGTAATGCGCCACTGGAGGCTGTCTCGTAAAGTTCATGCGGTCACTATAAATTCTAGACCTGTAATCCATCGAAACCGTGCTACTCAAATGCAACGGCAAGAACACCGTACCTTCGGCATAGTAGCTATGTACCGGTTCCCCGGGCAAAAGATTCCCGTTATAGGCCTTACTTAAGCCATCATCACGCGGATCCTGAATGGTGGCGCGCAATACGGTCTGGAAGAAATCAACCGGGCGGCTATCCAATTCCAGCTCCACCCCACGAATGACGGACTTGTCTATATTAAAGGCCTTCATCATATTGGTGCTAATCAACCAATAAATTCCGTTTTCGGCATGGGTTTCAAAGTATGTAGCGCGGAATACAGAGCGCTGTTTCGGGGTAGACAGATAGAGTCCAGCAGCAAACTTCAAAGCCGATTCATCTTTCAAAGCCGGATTCGAAAGCGTTCCCGGATACATGCCGTAAAGTTCCATCAATTGCGGCTGTCTGTAGAATCGACCGAAAGAAGCGCTTCCGCCAATCCACGAATCCTTTTTGCCTAATTTTGCCTGCACCATTCCAGCCCAGCTCAAATCACGCTCGGTAGCATCGCTTATCAGTGCCGCTCCTGTAGTCATCTGGAATTTACCGCCATCGATATCATCAATCGACTTCAGCACGTTGCCCTCGGCCAAAAGCGAGAACCACTGCGTAAAGGCATATTCCACATTGCCCGCCACAGAACCCGTATAGCGATTCAGGCTGAAATCCTGCGCAGGTCCGCGCGCTTCCCAATTTTCAGCACTTCCCGCCAATCTGAGGAACGCCTCAAGATTTCCGCGGTACAAAGTTGCAGAAACTTCGGGCATCGCCCTATACCCAGCAAGGCCAAGTACCTTGAAATCTTTCGACAAGTAACCAATTTTGTCCAACGGATAATACGATTCCGACGAATTCTTTTCGAATCTTCCCGTGATTCCAGATTCTATAAGCAAGCAATCAAAGTATTCGGGGAATTCCAGACGGTACGAAAGCTGTCCCATGTCGCCCGTAAACTTTGCCACATAAGTCTGCAAGTCTTCGGTACCGGGGTTGCCCGCTTCAGTATGCATGACGTTTCCGGACAAGGTCGAGAAGAATCCACCGCCATGAAGCATGCGGTACTGGATGTTTCCAGAATACTCCGTGAATTCCGCATTTTTTCTTCTGTCCTTAAAATCGTCTTCGTCGTTGTAGAGCGTGCCGTTACGATTGTCAAATTCGTAATCGTTATCGCTATGGCGCATCGAAGCGGTTGCCGAGAACTGCACGCTATCGGTCACGTTTGCGCTCACTTGGGCAGAGCCTTCAAACGTATTGTGCGAGCCTACACTTGCAAAAACGCGACCACTCGGCACACGAGATGCCTTAATCGCACTTTTACTCACAAAATTGATAACGCCGCCGACACCCGAACCACCATACTTAGCCGGAGTCCGGTCCTTGTAGACTTCAATTTTTTCAATATTGTTGAGGTCAATGGCACCCAGGTCAGCAGCACCGCCACCGGCATCGTTGAGTGGCATGCCATCAATGCAAATCAAGACATTCCTTGCCGCAATGCCTCGAATGCTCACCGTCTGAAAACTGCCCATGCCCCCCTGCGTATACCCCTGGACTCCCGAAAGCGAAGACAAGATTTCTGTAGCCGACAAGCCACGGCCTTCCCAAGCGGCGGGGCGGATTTCCATATAGTCTGTGCCAGAAACGGCAACGCCGGACACCGAAGGCGCTGTTACCTCGGTCGAACCAAGATCCTGTACTGGAGCGGACTCATCGACAGCCACGTCCTTAGACGTGACCACGGTCTGTGCAAAAGGGGTCTCCCACGCACAACACAAAAACACCGCAACTACAGCGGCTTTGTAGAATGACGTCGTTCGCATCGTTCCTCAAAAAAGCGTTTCCCACAGTTCTTCTGGCTCGGGGATCAATCTACTTCCGGCTCCTTCACATCTATATAGACATTGGTTTATGCCGGTTTCGTCCTCCCTTACAGCGGCGCGACCGCTCCCGGTTTTCACGGGATTCTCTCCTTGCAGGCCTCCCAGTAGGGCTCCCGCATGGGCTTTTCAGGGCACAGGAAACTTTTCGTTTGCAAATATAGAAATATTTTTACAATTTGCTATATTTAGGGGTATGACTGCAGAAGAACTCTACAAACGTCTTAGCTCTATTCAGCCGGGCGCCGTGCTTTGCACCTATTCCATGGAAAAGTGCGAACAGATGCTCCCGCTCATCAACGAAATCAACGAACTGAAAAAGGAACGCGACGCCGTGATCCTCGCCCACAGCTATGTGGCCCCCGAAATCATCCTGGGCGTTGCCGACTACGATGGCGACAGCTTCAAGCTGAGTCAAGACGCCACCAAGGTGAGCGCAAAGACGATAGTGTTCTCTGCCGTGCGCTTTATGGGCGAAACCGCCAAGATTTTGAATCCGACCAAGGATGTTCTGATTCCGGGTCCGCTTACGGGTTGTAGCCTCGCCGACTCCATTACCGGCGCCGAGGTCAAGGCACTCCGCGAAAAGTATCCCGACCACACCTTCGTGTGCTATATCAACACCACCGCCGACGTGAAGGCAAACTGCGACGTGTGCGTCACCAGCAGCAACGTGATGAAGATTGTCTCTAGCCTCGAAAACGACAAGATCGTGTTCGTGCCGGATGGTCTCATGGGTCAGAACCTAATCGACGAAATGCAGAAGCGAGGTATCAAGAAAGAAATCGTGCTCCACAGCGGTTGCTGCTACGTGCACGAAACCTACGATTCCGAACTCATCAACTTCTTCCGCAGCCAGAACCCGGGCCTCAAGGTGGTCAGCCACCCCGAATGTCACCCGGGCGTCGCCCTCCTGAGCGACTACGTGGGCAGCACCGGCCAGATGGTGAACTACATCAAGGAACAGCCCGAAGGAACCCCGTTCCTCCTGCTCACCGAATGCGGTCTGAACGCACGTATGCAGTATGAATTCCCGCAAAAGACCTTTATTGGCAGCTGCAGCATGTGCAAGTACATGAAGTCCAATTCACTCGAAAACATTTTGGAAACCTTGCGTCATCCGGAAAAGGCTCAGCACGTAGAACTTGACGAAGCAACCCGCGTTGCCGCCAAGAAGTGCATCGACGCGATGTTCTACTACGCAGCCAAGTAGCAACGATTGGCTCACAAAAAGGTTTGGAGAAAATGAAAAAGTTGAAAGTCATCGCATTGCTCGTTTGTCTTTTGGCAGGTTTTACCTTTGCCGAAGACTACTATTGGCCGCGCACTTACTATGTAAGCGCAGGCTTTGGCGCCCAAGTTTCCAAGGGCGATTTCAACGACCGAGTTCTTACAGGCAAAGATACCGCCGGCATCAAAGGCGACATTCATCCGCCTTCCATCTTGTTCGCCGCAGCACCGGACCTCATGCTCGGCGTAAACCTCGGCGCATTCACCTTTGGCCTTGGATTCCAGTACTGGAAATCGGAACAGGATATCACTGGATTCCCCGAAGACTCCTACCAGCAAGACGTGCGCATTTGGCGTGCCGGACTTGAAGTTACATACAACTTATTCTACCCCGAATTTTTCCAAATCGGACTTGGCGCGGGCTATTCTTACAGCAGCGTGAAATCCGAAAATTCCGCCTTCTTCGGACCCGACGTTTACGATTCCGAATTTATGGGATCCGCTTTTGCGGTCATCATGAACATTCACTATTATATTACTGAAGATCTCGCCATGGTTCCGGCCATCAAGATTTACGAAAACTGGTTCAAAAACGTTCATTGTTCCCGAATCGACAATAACGATCTAGACCCGTATTTGTGGCAAACCTTCGTTTTTGCTAGCGTTTCGGTACAATACCAATTTTAACACAAGGCGCCCAAGCGGCGCCTTTTCTATCTTTGCCGCCGTATGAAAAAGCTTGTTTTAATCGCTACATTAGTTTTAGGGGCTAGTTCCGCTTTCGCCATGGATGGAAGCGGCTGGGCCAGCGAATTCGAATCCATGTCCGCCTTCGACAGCCAATATGGAAATCGCGCCGACTATGTCAAGCCCATCATCGACAACTTGGGCAACGTTCTCAACAGCAACTGGTACTCAAGCGCCTCGGTGCCGCAGAGTTTCACGTTTGAAGCGGGCCTTCCCATTTCGATTATTCCGATTGGCGATGACGACAAGAGCTACGACGGCAAGCCGTCCATTTTTGGCGGCCACGGCAATCCAGAAGCACCTTCCGACACCATTTACGGTAACAAGACCCTGAACGGCCTCGGCGTATTCACCTACCCTTACCTGCAGATGGGCGCAAGCTTCTACCACTTCAGAGCCGTACTCCGCATGATGTACCTGCCTTCCATCAGCGAACTCCGCGAATTCAGCCTGTTCGGTATCGGATTCCAGTACAGCTTCGGTCACTTTTTCCAGTACATGCTTCCCAAGGCAGCCCAGCCGTTTGACGTGAGTATTGTTTACGGTTACAATTCCAGTACCATCGGCTACCGCCCCGACGCATTCGAAGGCAAGCTGGGGCTCGACATTTCAACACACAACTTCTCGTTCGTTTTCGGTTACAAGCCCGTCAACTTCTTCGAAGTCATGATGTCGCTTGGTTACCAGAGCGCCAAAATGCTGTCTTACGGCGAGCTCTACCAACAAGACCCTTACGACATTTTCAGAAAGAACGAAATCTACCCCGACATTACCGTCAAGGGTAACAACGGATTCCGTTTCGGCATTGCAATTGCTCTGCAGATTAGTTCGCTGCACCCGGTTATCGGCTACGATTACGCCGGCAAGTCCAGCTTCACGACCAACGTACTTTATTTCAAGTCGCAATTCGGCAAGGACAAAACTCCCGACGAAATCGCCAAGGATAAGGGTTATGTCCGCGGAGCAAAGACCGAAGAATCTCAGGCTGAAACAACCGAAACCCCGGCAGAACAAGCTCCCGTCGAAGAATCTAGCGACGCAAGCGTCTCCGAAGCCCCTGCAGAAGAACCTGTAGAAGAAGCTCCGGCCGCCCCCGCTATCGAAGAATCGGAAGCCCCGGCAACTGAAGAAGATTTCTAAAACAAAAGCAAACCTAAAAAAGAAGGCATCACATGATTACATTCCTGATTGGTATCGCGATTCTTGTCGGCGGATACTTCACTTACGGAAAATTCGTTGAACGTGTCTTCGGCCCCGATGACCGCAAGACTCCCGCCCTCGAAAACCCGGATGGCGTTGACCGTGTTCCCATGGCACACTGGAAAAACGTTCTGATCCAGCTTTTGAACATTGCAGGTATCGGTCCTGTGATTGGCGTGATTCTCGGCATCAAGTTCGGCGCCATCGTCTTCATTTTGCTGCCTATCGGTAACGTGCTTGGCGGTGCCGTGCACGACTACTTCAGCGGCATGATTAGCATGCGCAACAACGGCTACAACGTGCCGGCACTTTCCCGCAAATTCTTGGGCAAGGGTCCGGCCAAAATCGTGATGACGTTGATCTCGGTTGCCCTAATCTTGGTGGGCGCCGTCTTCACCAACACGCCTGCAGCCCTCATTAACACCCCGATTCTTGCCGGTTCCGCGGTATCGCCCACCTTGTTCTGGATTGCCGTCGCCTGCATTTTCGCCTACTACTTTGCAAGCACCTTCTTCCCCATCGACAAGATTATCGGTCGTATCTACCCGATTTTCGGTGCGCTCCTGATTCTTGCTTCTCTCGCCATTTTCGTGGGCATCATCCCGAACTTGAACGTGCTCGATAACTTCTGCTTCAACGACATCATGAGCAACTTCCACAAGCATCCAGGCGGACAGCCGATTATCCCGATGCTCTTCGTGACGATTGCTTGCGGTATCATTAGTGGTTTCCACAGCACGCAAAGCCCGCTTGTTGCCCGCACCGAAGTCACCGAAAAGACTGGCCGTCAGACTTTCTACGGCATGATGATTATCGAAGGCCTGATTGGTATGATTTGGGCTGCCGGTGGCATGTTCATTTACCACCAGATGCCGGAACTCTTGACCGGCGCATCGGGCGTTAAGGTCTTGAGCATTCTCGTTTCTACCGTGATTCCTTGGGCTCCGATTTCGATTCTCGTTGTGGTCGGCGTGATTGTTCTTGCTATCACTAGTGGCGACACCAGCCTTCGCAGCCTCCGTCTCACGATTGCAGAACTCACCGGAATGGAACAGACCTCTGTCAAGAACCGTTTGCTCCTTACCGTGCCGATGTTTGCCATCTGCGCTGCCATCATTTTCTGGAGCAACCTGAACCCCGAAGGCTTCAACATCCTGTGGAATTACTTCAGCTGGAGTAACCAGCTCATGGCCGTGTGCAGCCTTTGCGTGGCCACGGTTTACCTGCGCAGCAAAAAGAAGAACTTCTGGATTGCACTTATTCCGTGCATGTTCATGACCTTCATTACCTGCGACTACATTCTTTGGGTGAGCCCCGAAAACCTGAAGGGCGCTCCGCTCGGATTCGGTCTCGACTACAAAACCGCCCTTGTGATTGCCCTGCACGATGCAGCCATTCTCGGATTCCTGCTTTGCACTCGCGGCAAATACCTTACCAAGATGGAAGGTTTTGATCCTGACCGCTGGAACCCCGAACTGGACGAAGGTAAAGTTCCCAAGGCACGATAATTCGCGTGATTCTCGAAGGAACCGTCAAGTCGATTACCTTTCATAGTCCGCAGAACGGATTCACCGTCCTGCGGATTATTGATAGTAGCACTAAGAAGGTGGTGGTCGTTACGGGAACCTTGCCTGAACTTTCCGTAGGCGAAAACCTGCGCTTCGAAGGCGAATGGGGTCGCCACCCCAAATTCGGCGAACAATTCAAAGCCATGCACTTTGAAATCGTCGAAACCCAGAACAACAATCTGGAAGCCTACCTCGGCAGCGGCCTTTTTCCGGGAATCGGCCCCAAGACCGCCCAGGCAATCGTCGACGCTTTTGGCGAAGAATTGCGCGACATTCTCGACTACGAGCCCGATCGTTTCCGCACAAGAAAAATCAAGGGCCTTTCGGCCGCCAAGGTAGAACAGTTCCTCGCCAGCTGGCAAGAAAACCGCCACAGTCGCGAAACATTATTGTTCCTGTACAATCACGACATCACTGGTTCTGTCGCCAAGAAGCTGTGGATGAAATTCGGGCAGGACACCATCAGCAAAATCCGCGAGAACCCCTACATTCTCTGTGAAGAAATCTGGGGCATCGGATTCCTGAAAGCCGACGAAATCGCCATGAAAGTCGGCATTCCGAAAGACAGCCCCATGCGCCTACAAGAAGCGATTCTTTACTCGCTGCAAGAAGCTTCGCTTTCGGACGGTCACTGCTATTTGCCAAGCAACGATTTAATCGGCCGCACGCTCAAGAATCTCCGCATCGACGTCACCGATGACGATGCAATCCAGAATCTGTTGGAGCAGTTCAAGCGCATTTGCGAATCGGGCCGTATCAAGCGCCACGGCGATGATTGCTTTTTCCCGCCGCTCGACAACGCCGAACAGAAAATTGCCGAAATCATCAAGGCTCGCCTCGGCGAAAACGAACTGCCGACCTACGGCTTCGAGCGTGAGCTTGTGGACTGGGAACGCGAACACAAGTTCAGCTTTGACCCCACGCAACGCGAAGCAATTCGCCTTGCTATCGCCCACAAGATTTGCATCATTACCGGCGGCCCCGGCACCGGCAAGACGACGATTCTCAAAGGAATCCTTCATCTAGCCCGCAAAATGGGAGAAAACATTCTGCTCGCCGCCCCGACGGGCCGCGCGGCCAAGCGCATGGGCGACTGCTGCGGCGATAAGGCCTACACCATCCACCGCCTGCTAGAAGTGGACCCGGTCACCAAGAAATTCAACAAGAACGAGTTCAACAAGCTCGATTGCAACCTGCTGATTGTCGACGAATTCAGTATGGTGGACACCTGGCTGGCGGCCTCGCTGTTGGACGCCGTTCCTGAAACTGCCCGCATCGTATTCGTAGGCGACGCCGATCAGCTCCCAAGCGTAGGCCCCGGCAACGTGCTCAACGATCTGCTGCAATGTCCGCGCATCCCAAGCGTCCGCCTGCAGCACATCTTTAGGCAATCCGGCGACAACGACATCGCCGACAAAGCAGCCCGCATCAATCAGGGCATCACGCCCGCCCCGATCGAAGGCCCGAACTTCCACTTCGTTCCGTTCGAGACCCCCGAAGAAGCCAAGCTCCACTTACAGCAACTGATCGCGACGGGTGTGCGCAGCAAAATCAACATCGACTTAAAAACCGACTTGCAGATTCTTGTACCCATGCGCAAAGGCCCCCTCGGCATTATCGAACTGAACCCATTCCTGCAAGACCTGCTGAATCCAGGCGTTCCCCGCCACAAAATGGTCGGCATCGGCTGGAGCGTTGGCGACCGCGTCATGCAAATCAAGAACAACTACGATAAAAACGTGTTCAACGGCGACGTCGGAATCGTCTACAGCATCTACAAGGAAAAGCGCAAAATTGCCGTCTTCTTTGACGAAAAACTTATCACCTACCAAGATGACGAACTCGACGAACTGCAACTCGCCTACGCCTGCACCATCCACAAAAGCCAGGGCAGCGAATATCCCGCCGTCATCGTGATTCTCGACTCCAGCCACTACGTGATGTTGCAGCGCAACCTCATCTACACCGCTATCACCCGCGCCAAAGGCCACGTGTGGATTCTCTCTGCCCCCGGCGCCTTCCACCAAGCCGTCCGCAACAACCGCAGCACCCGCCGCTACACGCGCCTCAAAGAGAGATTAAACTAAAAAAGGGGGAAGAATCCCCCTAATTGCAGCCCCGGCCCCACCCCAATGTCATCCCGGCCTTGAGCCGGGATCTCCGTTTTATCCCGCCCTAGCCGGGTCTTCCATTACCCTCTCGAGCGGGGACACCCCGCAACGCCCCGAACTTATTCAGAGTCCTTGATACAACGAATAGAATATGATACAGTCCTACCTACAACATCGTAAATTCTAAGGAAATTCCCATAATACCCAGTCACAAAGTAAAACCTATAACCATTTTCATTAACGGAAGAACTCCAAAAATAAGCAAAATCACCTGTATTATATGTTGTTTCTTTCGTTTTCGTATTATAAGATTTCGACCCAGATGCTATTGCTGAAAAGCCGCTTTTATTACTTCCATTACCTACCTGCCAACCTGAATGCGCATGCACGTCCAAGTTCCAAATTGTTTCATATCTTTCATCTCTACTACCACCACAAGACACAAACAAAGTATCCCATTCACCATTATCAGGAACATGCCAACCTGCAGGACAAATACTATTTCCGAATCCAGCAGCATATAACCGACCAGCAAAGGAACATTTCGTTGAATCATCAAGTAAACAAGCCGAAGATGATGTTGCAAAATTTAAATTTTGGGCCATCCAAATCTGATTTCCAATTTTTACGGTTCTATACACCTGATTATCTCTTTCATCTAGCAATTCGCCATATTCAACATCGGGATTTAGATGGTCTGTGCTCATGCAATTATAAACAGAGCAGTCATACTTTCCAGGAGGCAAAACCGTGAGGGTTGCCGAACTAGAAATTACGACAATACTTGAAGAAGAAACTTCTGCCAGGCAAGATGAATACATTGACAAAGATGAACTTGATATCATTAAAGATTCTTCACTCGACGATGATTGCTTTTCATCTAAAGACGAGGCAGACTCGCTAGCACTACAGGAAACGCCTCGACCGTCACAGTCTTCGCAACGCGAAGAAGAAGACAATGTTTTTGAATCCGCCAAAGAAATCGAACTAGAAGATTTCGGTTTCGTCTGGTCGTAAAACTCAAACCACTTTTCACCATCGCATTCGTAATTCAGCTCAAGGTCTTCCACATAGACCTTCTCGCCGACAACATCCATATTGCATTCGTAAGTTTCAAGTTCCGCCTTGTCCGCCACTCCGGCAGGAAGCCCGTCTGTCTTTGAACCAGCAGCACCTTCACCACTGCATCCAACAAACAGCGCAACAACACCAAAAACAGCAAGGAATCTTGCACAAGTCATTTTCGTCTCCTCCAGAGATTTTTTTCAATCGTCAAAATAGAAAATCCCGCAGATTTCTCCGCGGGATTTTTCAATACTGTTTTCAGCAGCGATTACAAATCAACCACTTCAGTCCAGCCGAACGGGTCTTCGGCTTCACCGAACTGGATAGCAGTGTACTTCGTGAAGAGTTCCGTGCAAACCGGGCCCGGATTCTTGCCGTCACCGTAGGTGAATTCCTTGCCGGCAACCGGATCCACGATCTTCTTGATCGGGGTGATCACGGCGGCGGTACCGCATTCGGCGGTTTCGGAGAATTCAGCGAGTTCTTCGAACGGAACCTGGCGGCGTTCCACGGTGTAGCCGAGGTATTCAGCCAGCTGCTGCAAACTCTTGTTGGTGATAGACGGCAGAATGGATTCGGACTTCGGGGTCACGTAGGTCTTGCCCTTGATACCGAAGAAGTTTGCCGGACCGCATTCGTCGATGTACTTCTTTTCCTTGGCATCCAGATAAATGGTGCTGGAGTAGCCGAGCTTCTTAGCTTCTGCAAGGGACTGGAGGCTAGCGGCGTAGTTACCGCCGACCTTCACCGTACCCGTACCCTGCGGAGCAGCGCGGTCGTAGTTGCGGCTAATCATCATGTCCACCGGCTTGAACCCGTCCTTGAAGTACGGACCCACCGGAGTCACGAACATCATGAGCAAGTATTCGTCAGCAGGCTTCACACCGACTTCCGGGCTCATACCGATCAGGAGCGGACGGATGTAAAGCGTTGCACCGTAGCCATACGGCGGCACAAAGCGGGCGTTAGCCTTCACCACAGTGTGGACCATTTCGCGGAACAATTCAACAGGCGGAACAGCCATGAGTACGCGGTTAGCAGTGTTCTGCATGCGCTTGGCGTTTTCGTCGACGCGGAAAATACGGACCTTGCCGTCCTTGCCCGTGTAAGCCTTGAGGCCTTCAAAACCTTCCTGGCCGTAATGCAAGCAAGTAGCGGCCATGTGAATGCTGATGTCCTTGGAAGAAGACAGTTCGATTTTGCCCCACTGACCATTGCGGTAGTAGCAGCGTACATTGTAATCGGTGTCATAATAACCGAAGGGGAGCGTCTTCCAATCGACAGTGTTCAAATCAACTTGCATAGTATTAACCTTTTTTGCAGTTTGTGCATTTTTAAAGGTATCGTTCGGTACCGAAAGAAAAATACAATTATCGGGGGCATTTTGGCTTGATTTATCGTGAAAAATTAAAGAAATATTGGCATACACACAAAGGGGTAGGCCTCCCCCTCATTGCAGCCCTGCCCTTAAAAAACCGATTTCAACGATTCCTAATTTGTCATGCCTGCGCAGGCGGGCATCTCCCTTTCAATCCAAGAACAAAAACGTTCCAGAATGTTCGCTCAACGACTCATCTTCTTCCGCCTTAGGGCTATTAGTCATCCTTCACGCAACGGACGGAAAGCCCGTGAGCCCGATCTCCAAAGTGTTGGACCACCGCATTGGTTTTGTAATACAAGTAAACAACATTCGCATCGCTGACAGTGTACTCAGTAGAACTCCAGAAGTATGCGTAGTCGCCTTCTTCGTAGAAATATCCACTGCTTGCCCTGTACCCAGCAGGCAACGCTGCAAAGGAATAAGCATCTGTACCGTTGCCACTACCGGGATAACTTCTATCGTTCCAACCGCTAGTAGCCTTGAGTTCGTTTCCTCCATAATTCGCCCCGTTGACCGCAGACAGAAGCACAAACCATTCACTTAGCGTAGGCAGATGCCAGCCCACGGGGCAAATACCCTGAACATAGTCGTCACCCAGGTTGCAGGTTTTGTCGAAGCCACAGCTCTTATCTTCTGAAGTCCATATTCCTGCACTATCCATAGCGGCGCTTAACAGATACATGCGACCATATTTCTCGCAATAGCTCGCACTATCATTATAGCAGAAGCTGGAGGAATCTAGTTCCGCAGTGGGTTGCAAATAGGCATAGTTCAGGTTCTCTGCCATCCAAGTCTGCGTACCGATTTTAACAGTCTTGTATGACTGACCATCACGTTCATCAGTCATAGTCCCCTTAACTACAGTCGATGGATCTACGTAACCCTCAAGGACACTGCTACTCGACGCAACGGAGTTCGACGACTTCGCCGAACTCCTGCTTGATTTCGCAGAAGAACTACTGGACTTCGCCTTCGAACTGCTCGAACCATCGCAATCCTCGCAAACAGACGAGGAAGAATCCTCATTGGAGCCTGTCACAGACCCGCTACTAGCATCGTCGCCGCAAGCAACCAATACCGCAGCAACAAAACCTATCACAAAAAACTTTTTTAAAGCCATAAACCATTCTCCAGCTAACAGACCGCAGCACTCGCCTTATTCAGCTTATTCATCCTTCACGCAACGGACAGAATTCGCAGTGGCCTTAACACCATAACTAACGCCCCAATAGTGGTAGAGGTTGGAGTAGTTCAAGAGCATGATGTTCGCGGATTCTTTACAAATATCGTAATTATATTCAAGAATACACTCGCAGTCCCCATAGTCGTTAATGGTCTCAGTAGAACTCCAGAACATCGCGTAATTGCCCTCATCGTAGTAAACCCCACTGACCTCCCTTGAGCCAGCAGGAAATGCCGAGAAACCATAATCATCAGTACCGTTGCCGCCATCGGACCAACCACTTGCCGACATAAGCCTCATAGCCGCGGAATCTCCAACAGCGCTGACAAGATTCTCCCACTCATCTTGCGTAGGCAAATGCCAACCTTCAGGACAAATTCCTCGCACCGGATATGTCAGCGAACAATCCGCTTCTACCCCTTCCCCGCCTATTCCACATCCCTTGCCGTTTGTACTCCACATGCCAACACTATCCATAGCCGCAGACCAAGTATAAAGACGACCGTATTTGGTGCAGTTAGACGGATCATTGTTATAGCACCAGCTAGTGGAATCAGAGGTGTACTCCTTAGATTCGTTATCCACAAATTTATAGGGAACACCAGTATAAGCATAATTCAGATTTTCAGCCATCCAGGTCTGCGTACCGATTTTCACAGTCTTGTAGGCCTGACCGTCGCGGGAGTCCGTCATAGTCCCCTTAACTACAAGCGAGGAATCCTCATCGTTCACGGGAACACTGCTACTCGACGACAACATCACAGAAGAACTACTAGATTGCGTCGCATCGCTCGCAATCACGCTGGAGGAACTGCTCAAATCATTGCAGTCCCCGCAAACAGACGAAGATGAATCCTCATTGGAGCCGGTCACAGGCCCGCTACTAGCATCGTCGCCGCAAGCGACCAACACCACAGCAACAAGTCCAAACGCAAACAACTTCTTAAAAGTCATAAGAACCTCACTAACTTAACACATACAAATATACATTTCGCACCCCGTCGAATTTAAAAACAGAGACCATATGGAAAGGATACGCCACTTTTTTTCTATCTTACTCACCGATGAATTCCCTTTTGCAAAAATCTGTGGATGGCGTTCGGCTTACACCGGCCGAGGCTCTCACCATTTTGAAGAACGCCCCGTGGACCGAGGTGGTGCAGGCTGGTGATTTAATCCGCAAGCGCATGCACCCCGAAGGCAAAGTGGGCTACACGGCTTTTCGCATTGTGAATTACACGAATGTCTGCGAAATCACTTGCAGTTTTTGCAGCTTTTGCCGCCCGGCGCATAGTCCAGAAGCCTACGTGCTTAGTTTGGACGAAATCCGCCAGAAGACTCTTGAAGCAAAAGCCAAGGGTGCCGACCAGATTTTTCTGCAGGGCGGCGTGAATAAGGACATTCCGCTCAGCTATTACACCGACGTCCTGAAAATGCTTACGCAAGAACTCGGCGTAAAAGTCCGCGGATTTTCGCCGGTGGAACTCGTGCGCATCGCCGAATTCAACGGGATTTCCCTCGATGAGCTGCTCGATATTTTCAAGGAAGCAGGCCTCAGCTCCGTTCCCGGTGCCGGTGCAGAAATACTCTCCGACCGCATGCGCCAAATCTTGAGTCCGAAAAAGCTCCCGGCGCAAAAATGGTGCGACACGCTTGCCGCCTGCCACAAGAAAGGGCTCCCCGGCAGCGCGAACATTGTTTTCGGAAGCGTCGAAACGCCCGAAGAAATCATCGAGCATCTAGATTACGTGCGCAAGACTCAAGATATTGCAAACGGGTTCAAGAGCTTTGTGGTTTGGACATTCCAGCCGCAGACAGACAAGTTCCCCATCCGCCACGTGCGCGGCGACGAATACCTGAAACTTTTGGCCTTAAGCCGAATCTTCCTCGACAACATCCCCCACATCGAAGTTTCGCTCCTTGGAATGGGACTTTCGCTCGGCGAACTCGGCCTGCACGCCGGCGCCGACGACATCAACAGCATCGTCATCGAAGAAAACGTGCTCCAGAACCACGGCCTCACGACCATCGAACAAGCTGAAAATTTCATCAAAAACGCCGGTTTTACCCCCTACCGCCGCTCTCTAAACTTCGATTAAGGCAAAAAAAAACACCGGTCAGCCAATGGAGCTTAACCGGTAATCACCAGAGAGAGAAATCTAAAAAAAATAGCCAGGCGGCAAATTAAGCGCGCTTGGCGTACTTCTTGAAGCTCTTGACCAGCAGGGCAGCGAGAATGCAGTACATATTTCCTTCCATCCTTTATTTTCGACGTTTTATCGCCATTTTTTAACAGCGCGCCAAATTTAACAAAAATTTACTAACGCGTCAAGGGGAAAAAGTATATATTCAGCGACTTTTTTCGAAAAATTTATTATCCGGGCTGTAGCAGGGATGAGGCCGCCCCCGCCTTGGTCTTTTTCTGTAAAAATTGGTAAATTTGGGGCATGAAACGAATTACCTTATTTTGCCTAGCCGCTGCCCTGTGCGTATCTGCACGGCCGTCCCTGCAAGTGGACCGGGAACGCGTGGAATCGGGCAAGACCTTTGGACTCCAGCTTGTATTCCCTTTAGCAGAACTTCCTGAAAACCGTAGCGATTTGCAGATGGAACCTGCAAACGGATTCACCCTCATGGGAATCGACAGTACCGACCAGGTGATTCGCCCCAGCATGGAAGACATGTTCAATTCGTTTTTCAGTGGCGGAAGTCGCAGCGGTTACAAAGCCCGCGTTTACACCTTTAAGCTGAAAGCCCCGAAAAAGACGGGCCGACTCAGCGTCGGACAGATTTTCTTAACCATCGACGGACAAAAACGCAACCTTACCGGCGATGTTCCTATTACCATTCAGCGCGCCTACACCGACGACGCTCTGGCCGTTAGCCTGACTCCGAGCAAAAAGTCCATTTACGAAGGCGAACAGTTCAGCGTGACGCTCGGATTCCACACCTTCGAGCACTTTGAAGGCGGCCTGCAGGCCACCGACATGAACACAGGCGACGATTTTATTGTACACCGTAGCGATCTTTCGAGCATGAAGTTCGAACCGGTCGAAGGTAGCCGTCGCGAAATGCAGGCCAGCGCCAAGTTCGCCTGGCTCAGCCCCACCAAGAGCGGCAACCTGCAAATTCCGCCGTTCAAGTTCAAGTACACCAAGCGCGGCGAGCCCAAGGTGGTTGAAGAGAAAAAGCAAATGGGCGGCATGTCGTTCCATGCTCAATCGATTCGTCAGGAATCTGTTGAAACCGAAACGCAGACCCCCACGGTGAACATTACGGTAAAGCCGCTGCCTACCGAAGGCAAGCCCGCCAACTTTAGCGGCATGGTCGGTAGTTACACCTTTAATGCAGACTTCGACCGCACCAACCTCAAGGTCGGCGAAGCCATGACGCTCACCATCAACATCAGAGGTGACGGTCTGCCGGGTTCCATTACCGACCCCAAGCTCCCCGACTTTGGCGAGTTCCGCTCGGTGCCGCCCGAAAACGAAATCAACAAGAAGATTGTCGGCAACAAGGTGGTGACCACCAAGAACATTCGCGTGTTCCTGTACCCGAAAAAGAAGGGTGAATTCACCATTCCCGAAATTTCTTACTCCTGGTTTAACCCCAGCAAAAAGGCTTACGAAACCGCCAAGGCCGGCCCCTGGAATGTTGTCGTAGAAAAGGGTGAAGCCGCTGCCGAGGCAATCTTCCAGGCACCGGTCGCCCAAGGCCCCGCTGCCGTGCAGAAGCAAGAAATTGAATCGCTGGGTTCTGACATTCGCTTTATCCATAAGGTGAACGACGCCAGCGACACGACCGCCCCCTACAAGAGCATTCTTTACTGGGTGATCTTTGCCGCCGCGATTCCTTTCTACCTGATTGTAACATTTGCCGTGCGTAGCCGCCGCAAGCACAACAGCGATGCAGCCCTGGTGCGTAAGGGCAAGGCCGACAAGATGCTCAAGGCCCGTTTTGCAAACGCCCGCGAAGCATTAAAGAAGGGCGACGCCAAGGCACTTTATGCCGCCCTCGAAAACGGCTTGATCGATTACCTGAGCGACAAGACCAACCTGGAATTCAAGGGCATGACTCGCCCGCAAATGAAGGAAGAACTTGCCAAGCTTGGTATTAAGGCCGAAACGATTGCGGCCATTGACAGCTGGCTTGAAAAGTGCGCGTTCGCGCGTTTTGCTCCGGTGAATCCGACCAAGGACGAACAGGAACAAATGTTGAAAGATGTCGAAAAATTGTGCGAAGGATTGAAGGTATAATATGAAACTGAAAGTATTTATCTTTTTCGCCATGATGGTCGCTTTGGCGACAGCAGGTTTTGCGGCAGAACATTGCAACGGGATTGAATCCGGCGTCGTCTATTATAACGAAGGTGAGTTCGAGCGAGCCATTGACGAATGGCGCACCTGCGTTGACAACGGCGTCGAAAATTCAGACCTTTACTACAACTTAGGCAACGCCTACTTTAGAGAAGGCAAGATCGGTTTTGCCATTTACTATTACAAGTCGGCACTCCGCCTGGCCCCCAACAACGACGACATTATTCACAACCTCAAGTACGCGCAGGCCATGACCCGCGACAAGGTGGAAGAAGACGGTGAAGAAAACCCGCTTCTCTCCGGCCTGTTCAAAGCCCACCACGCGCTTTCTTTAAGGACTCAAATGTGGGTATTGCTCGGGATTTTCTGGGCAATTGCACTTGCCGCAATCGCAAGACGCATCAGTCGTAGCGGTAGGGCAAAGAACGTGCTGATTGGCGTCATGTTTGCGCTGTCTAGCGTTTTCTGCATTATCGCCATGAGTGCCGGCTACAAGATTTTTGTCGCCGAAACCGACATCGAAGGCGTCGTAACCGCCAAGGATGCCGACGTGACCAGCGCCCCGAACAACAAGTCGCAAACGCTGAACACGCTTTCTGAAGGCACCACATTCGAAGTGCTTTCGGAACAGGGTGGTTTCGTCGAAATCCGCCTCGGTGAAAAAATCCGCGGCTTTGTCAAAACAAGCGACGTCGGAATCGTGAAATAAAACAGCGCCTCGGGCCGATGAAACATCGCCAGAAAAAACGAATTCCCATGAACCGCTCGCAGATGATGCAGGCGGTTCATTCCATAGATACGAAACCAGAAATTTTGGTACGCCGGGCTCTTTTTAAAGCGGGGCTGCGCTACAGACTCCACCGCCGCGATTTGCCAGGCACGCCCGACCTGTATATTCTTAAATACGGCGTGGTCATCTTTATCAACGGTTGTTTCTGGCACCAACACGGCTGCAAGTTCACCAGTCGCCCCAAAAGCAATCCCGAATTCTGGAACGAAAAATTTACGAACAATGTCGTTCGCGACATCAAAACCAACTGGAAGCTTTCGCTACAAGGCTACCGCGTCGCCACCGTTTGGGAATGTTCCATCAAGAACGATTTCGACCATACCATTGAACGTCTCAAGGCTTTTATCAAGAGCGACGAAGAAAGCATTGAAATTTGAGTCGCACACGATAAAAAAGACTATCTTTCTAACAGATTTTAGGAGGCGTTATGCAGATGAATTATGCAGAATGGGTTTGCCCGGAATGCAAGACCAAGAATCGCGAAGCTTGCAACATGTGGATGTACGGCAGCCCAATTCGCGAGTGCAAGGCCTGTCGCAGCGAATACCTGGACAGGCGTTGGCGCGAGGTGGCAATTGACGGTTTCGACCCGCGCAGCAAGAATGCAAAATTCTACGCGAAGGGAGCGCTGTTCCTTTTGTCGATGGCGATAATCTGCGGAGTCTTGCTCCAAACTTCTGTCGTACAAGGGAGCAATTCCACAAAGCTTACCCTGGCGTGTATTCTATGCTCGCTATTCGGCATCGTCAGCGGAGTCATCGCGCTCCGCATCAAGCTCGGCTTTGCCACCAAGGACAATAGTAAGCACATGGCCGAATCGAAGGCCCGCTTAGGCGACCCGCAGTATGTCGAAAAATTGAGGAAGTACGGATACAAAGTTTAAAGAGCGAGTTCAACTATGCACATTCTTGAAAAAATCAGTGAATTTGTGGGTAAGTGGATGGCGGTCGTGGTTTTGGCCATCGCGGCGCTTTCGCTGTTTGTCCCGAAAGCGACGCTTTGGATAGAACTCTCGTGGGTGAATTACCTGCTGATGGTCGTAATGTTCGGCATGGGGCTTACGCTCAAGCTGACCGATTTTGCACTTGTATTTGCGCGACCGAAAGAAATCACCATCGGATGTGCAGCGCAGTTTATCGTGATGCCAGCCCTTGCATTTTTGCTTTCCAAGGCGTTCGGACTTGACGCCGCATTGATGGCGGGCGTTGTTCTCGTAGGCACATGCCCGGGCGGCACCTCCAGTAACGTCATCACTTATCTTTCGAAAGGCGACGTGGCGCTTTCTGTAGGCATGACAAGCGTGAACACGCTGCTCGCGCCCGTATTGACGCCGGCAATCACCTACCTGCTTTTGCGCACCACCGTGAACGTGGATGTGATGGCGATGTTCCTTTCTATCGTGAAGGTCGTGATTGTGCCGATTGCGCTTGGGTTCGTCATCAACAAGTTCTTTGGCAAGTGGACAGCCCGCGCTGTGAAGGTGTTACCGCTCGTTTCCGTGATTGCGATTGCGATGATTGTGGCTGCAGTTGTCTCGCACAATGCTTCGAAGATTCTCTCTACCGGTGCTATCGTATTCGCCGTCGTGATTCTCCATAATCTGCTCGGCTACGGCTGCGGTTTTGGCCTCGGCAAACTGCTAAAATTCTCGACGCCCAAGACGAAGGCGCTTTCCATCGAAATCGGCATGCAGAATTCCGGACTCGCCACAAGCCTTGCGGCGACCGCTTTCTCGTCGCTTGCGATGGCGACAGTTCCCGGCGCCATCTTCTCCGTATGGCACAACATCTCCGGCGCGATACTCGCGAACATTTACCGCCGGTGGGAAAAATAAAACATGGCCATTGAATACAAAGACATCCACGATTTTTCGGAACAAGATTTAAAGGACCTTTTCCTCTCCGTCGAATGGTCCTCGGGACATTTCCCCGACAAACTCGTCGTCGCGATGAAGAATTTCAAGACAGTCATCTCGGCCTGGGACGGCGACAAACTCATCGGCATGATTTGCGCGATGGATGACGGCATCATGAACGCCTACGTGCATTACCTGCTCGTGCGCCCCGAATACCAGGGCAAAGGCATCGGCAAAGTCCTCGTCGACAAGGTCCATGAAATATACAAGGATTACCTCCGCATCGTCGTGGTCGCCTACAACGAAGAGCTCGCCTTCTACGAACATTGCGGCTTCAAGAAGGCAGACGATGCGAGCCCGATGTTTATTACCAGTTTGTGGACGTAGGGATTAGCGGACTTCCAATTTATTGAAAGTCTCGTAGTGGTCTGCGGTATAGTAGATAACGCAATCTGATTGGTAAATCAGGCGTTTCGTTCCGCGATTCTTGGCGGAGTAATCAACATCCGCTTCGTGATAATTTCCTTCGGGCAATGTGGGGTGATAATTATCCGGATTGTCCGCATAGTTGTTGAACGTATCGCCGCCGATCATTACGCCGATTGTTGTCCATGGATTAAAATTCCATTTATCGAAAGTCTTTCCGGTCTTAGATTCGTACAAGGACTTTCCTTCGTTCTTGCCGACATAGTTGCTCGGCAATTTATCGAACTTGCAGAGGTATGCCGCCACGGAATCCCTAGTCGTGTACAAGCCGGATTCTTCCACAGCTTCGTAAATCGACTTTATTGCAACGCTGGAGGAAGATTTTTCATCACTTGACGAGAGCTCAATTTGTTCACTACTTGAAGAAAAGCTTTTATTGCTAGATGATGATTTATCTGAAGACGTGATCTTTTCACTACTAGACGATGTTTCTTTGCTTGCAGACGAAGATTCAACACGTTCACTGCTAGAAGAAACCTTTTTGTCGCTAGACGAAGATGTTTCTTTCTTACTTGATGAAGACGACTTGCTTGATGACGTCAGTTCAATTTCATCGGAATCATCGCTAGAAATCGTCGGCGTAGAACACGCGACTAGGAAACCGATGAACAGAAAAGTAAGGCTATTAAAAAACATCTTTTTATTTTTCATTTTTTTACCCACTGCCCCATATACCTAGTTGAACAAAGAACCGGTATTTGAAATCTTCAGCGAAGTTCTTTTCAAAACGAATTCCTGTATCTAAAAGAAATCCAGAACTAGAAGGTCTCGCTGAAAAGCGCAAACTTAAATCGTTTGTATAAGTAAAACTGCGCGCATGGAAGCCTTCTTGAATCACATGTGTTGTAAAATGGTTTTGGTCGTTAATGCCTAGCCACGAACCCGGCACAAGGGGGATGTAAACCATTCCGCACCAGATAAAGAGCGGCGCCAAAACCAAGACGCCAGGGCCATCTGATTCGGGCCCCCTTATTTTCCTAGCAACGGCATCAATTCCATTGAAAAGAAACCATTCTCCTGCGGCAAACAGGGCGTCATCGGAAGCTCCGAAATCGTCAACCCTTAAATGGAGGGGCTCGTATCCGACATGGATACTATATCCATCTGTAATATTGATTGGTAAAACGTCAAGAAAAGTAAAAATGGAAAAGTCAAATACATCAGGTGTCGCATAGCCTGCACTAAAACCAAGAGCTCTGGGCATGTAACGCTCGTTATGATGTTCGAGCATTTTGTCCAATTGTTCTTCTTCTGACAGGCCTTTCTTTTCTTGGGCCATGACATTGCTGCAAATACAAAGGACGATAATGCCTGCAATTCGCAGCAAGAATCGTTGAGTTTGTTTGTGAAGTACTGCCATGTATTTAAATATAACAATGGAATTGGGGTTTTAGGGGGCAAGCCACTAGCCACACTTATAGTCTTTTTCTATCTTACCGCGCACCGCCAGATGTCGTATTTCTGGGGAACCGGGCGAGAACCGCCCACAAAAAGGATTATTTATGTCTCAAATCGAACTCACCTTCCCCGATGGCTCCGTACGTTCCGTAGCATCGGGCACCACCGGCCTCGAAATCGCGAAGGGCATTTCCGAAGGTCTTGCACGCAAGGCGCTTGGCGTCAAACTCGGCGATAAGGTCCTCGACCTCACGCGCCCGCTCACCGAGAGCGGCACCATCAAGATTATCACGCCGAGCAACGACGACCCGGATGCTCTGATGCTCCTGCGTCACAGCTGCAGCCACGTGCTTGCCGAAGCCATCTGCGACCTGTTCCCGGGCACCAAGCTCGCCTACGGTCCGGCTATCGAAAAGGGTTTCTACTACGATTTGATGACACCGACCCCGATCCAGCAGTCGGATTTCGAGCGCATCGAAAAGCGCATGAAGGAAATCATCAAGGAAGACCGTCCGTTTACCCGTTGCGAAGTCAGCGCCGCCGATGGCCTGAAGCGCACCGAGGGCGACAAGTACAAGACGGACAACGCTGAACGCGCTCTCGCCCGCGAGGGTAGCGACGGCACTCTCAGTTTCTACGTGACTGGCGAACCGGGCAAGAACTTTGAAGACCTCTGCGCCGGCCCCCACGTGCCTTCTACTGGCAAGCTCAAGAATTTCAAGGTGCTCTCGATGTCAGGCGCCTACTGGCATGGCGACCAGAACTCTGACCAGCTGACCCGCGTGTACGGCACTTGCTTTGCCGACAAGGAAGGTCTCGAAACTTATTTGAAGTTCCTGGAAGAGGCCGAGAAGCGCGACCACCGCAAGATCGGCAAGGAAATGGACCTCTACCACATTGAAGACCATTCTCCGGGCATGGTGTTCTGGCACCCGAAGGGCACCAAGATGGTGAACGCCCTGAAGGACTACATCCGCGGTAAGATTGACCGTCGCGGCTACCTCGAAGTGATCACTCCGGAAATCGTGAACAAGACTTTGTGGATCAAGTCCGGCCACGCCGACAAGTACAACGAGAACATGTTCAAGACGCTCGCTGGCGACGTGGAAATGGCCGTGAAGCCGATGAACTGCCCCTGCCACATCCAGATTTTCAACACGGGTCTCCGTAGCTGGCGTGACCTTCCGATGCGCCTTGCCGAATTCGGTAAGTGCCACCGTTACGAACCTGCCGGTACGATGCACGGCCTGATGCGCGTGCGCGGCTTTGTGCAGGACGACGCCCACATCTTCTGTACCGAAGACCAGATTGCAAGCGAAGTGGCCGACTTCTGCGCCCTCGTGAAGGAAATCTACCACGACTTCGGTTTCGACGATATCGTGGTGAAGTTCTCCACCCGCCCGGAAAAGCGCGTGGGTTCCGACGAAATCTGGGACAAGGCTGAAGCCGCCCTCGCCGAAGCTACGAAGCTCGCTGGCCTCGACTACATCCTGAACCCGGGTGAAGGTGCCTTCTACGGCCCGAAGCTTGAATTCACGCTGAAGGACAGCCTCGGTCGTGACTGGCAGTGCGGTACGATCCAGGTGGACTTCAACCTCCCGCAGCGTCTGGGTGCCGAGTATGTCGGCAAGGACAACCAGAAGCACATTCCGGTGATGTTGCACCGCGCCGCCGTGGGTTCCATCGAACGCTTCCTCGGTATTTTGATTGAAGAATTCATGGGCGATTTCCCGCTGTGGCTCGCTCCGGTGCAGGCCCGCGTGCTCCCGATTTCCGAGAAGTTCGTTGACTATGCAAAGCAGGTCGAGAAGGAACTCGTGAACGCCGGCGTCCGCGTGGAAGTCGATGAAAGCAACGAGAAGCTCGGCTACAAGATCCGCCAGTGCGAATTGCAGAAGGTGCCGTACCTCCTCATCGTCGGCGAGAAGGAAGTGGCAGATGGCGTCGTTTCTGTCCGCCGTCGTAAAGAAGGTGACAAGGGCAATATGACTGTCCAGGCCTTCCTCGACATGACCGCTGATGACAGAAAAGTCGTCCGTTAGTCGATAACCGAAAAAACATTCACAAACGTAGGTTCCTTTGAGCCTACGTTTTTTTGTGCGTAAGCGTAAGGAAGGCGATTACCGCCTAAGCCGAGCGTCGCGGCAGACCGCTTGCGGGCTGACATGACCGAGGCGAGCGGGAAGGACTCCGTAGGAGTCCCCAAGGGTCAGATGACTGTCGCCCAGTTCCTCGAAATGACTGCTGATGACAGAAAAGTCGTCCGCTAATCTGGCATTCGTCATTGCGAGCCCCTGAAGGGGCGAAGCAATCCATAAAATTCAAAACGCAGACTCGATTGAGCCTGCGTTTTTTCATTTTCTTCAATCAAGTAAGCGGGCTTACTTCTTCCCGGTCTTCGGTGCAGAGGGCTTCGCAGCCGCGGCCTTCAGCTTCTTGAATTCGGCCTGGGCCTTACGCATGTCGGCCATAAAAGCTTCGTTTGTATGCAAACTCGGGTAGGCAGCCGAGACAATCACCTTCGAGGCGTCCACATCACTTTGCCAGTGGAAGCCGGCAATCACACGACTCTGGCCCCATTCGTAGGCGTATTTCAGCAGGGCATCCTGAGCAGCCGGGTTCACCTCAATCAGCAACAAAGCCATCGCCCATGCGCGAATAGTATGTCCAGACGGATAAGAGCCATTTGTTTTCAGCCTTTCTTCGTCAGCAGGGACAAGCGTCGGCTCATTAAAGCGGTCATAAGGACGACGCCTATTGTAATGTCTCTTGGGAATGCTTCCCGGTTGCTTAAGCGTCCTGATTCCGCGTTCGAGCAAATTCATGATAGCAGGAGTCTTTTGCGCAGAGATTTCCATGCCAAAAGGTTCGCTGAACATCTTGGCCATCTCGGCAATAGTCTCCACCGCTTGCGCAACCGCAAGAGCAGCGCGAGCAGAATCCTGACGCATCTTTTTGCCCCACATGTACTGCGACATATCGTACATGAACTGCGGAGACATGGTATCAGGCGGTGCCGGGTAAAAATTCAGAGCATTCGGGAGCGCATCCGCTTCTACATAGGGTTTGACATCGGCAGCAAAGCTACACAGGGCCGCCCCGCAAAGGGCAATTGCGATAAAGGTCTTCTTAAGAATATTCATACTCTTCAAATATTAACTATTTTTCACCTGATGCTTTTCCGCTTTAAAACCGTAGTCCCTTTACTGGCCCTAATCTGCTTAGGGTTCACTTGCTGCTCCTTCCCGGTGCGCACGGGCTACGACCGAAGCATTGGCGACTACAAGCGCGTGCCCGCTAGCGAAACCGCCTCTACTCCGCCTAAAGAAGAATCGCCTGCCGAGCCCGAACAACAAACTGTTCAAGCCGACTCGACTCAAGATTCCACCAAGCACATGAATTCCGCCGAAAAGGCACGTGCGGCCATCAAGAAGAAAGAAGTGGCCAAAGCCGCCAAAAAGGCAGCCCCCCGCGGAGACCTGGAGACTTACGCCAGGAAATGGATGGGAGCCAAGTACGTTTACGGCAAGGCAACCCGAACCAAGACAGACTGCTCCGGATTCGTGATGCAAGTTTACAAGGGCTACTACAACATCGCCCTCGACCACAGCGCATCTAAAATGTACAAGGATAGCCGCGGGAAATCTGTGAGTCGCGGAGGCCTGAAAGAAGGCGATCTCGTATTTTTCGGAAGCCTCTGGAAAATAGACCACGTGGGCATATACCTGAACGGAGGCCGATTCATTCACGCAAGCACCAAGAACGGCGTGATGATTTCGCCCATGCAGGACAAGTACTGGGGTCACAAGTACCAAGGCGCCAGAAGATTTAAATAATTATATTTCGCACTATGAAGAAAATTGCATTCCAAGGCCGCAAGGGTGCCTATAGCGATTGCGCCGCACATTATCTGTTCGGCGAAGATATCGAAACGCTCCCGATGGACACTTTCGAAGAAATCTACCAGGCTATCGAAACGGGTGAAGCCGACGGCGGCGCCATTCCTATCGAAAATTCGACAGCAGGCTCCATCGAAGCAAACTACGATTTGCTGTACAAGTGGCGTCACCGTATTGTGGGCGAAGTCATGCTCCGCATCGAGCACACCTTGTGCGTGATGCCGGGTGTCAAGCTTGGCGACCTCAAGCGCGTTTACAGCCACCCGCAGGCTCTTGCGCAGTGTTCCAAGTTCTTTGCAGAAAACCCGCAGATCAAGGCGGTTCCGGCATTCGATACCGCAGGCTCTGCCGAAGAGCTCGCTGCTCGCAAGGCTAAAGACGAAGGCGCCATCGCAAGCGCTTACGCCGCAAAGATTTACAACTTGGACATTCTGAAGGCGGGCCTTGAAAACTTGAAGGGAACGAACTTCACGCGTTTCTACGGAATTCAAAAGGTTCCCGCAGCCTTCGACACCATTGAAGGCGCCAAGACGACCATGCTGTTCGAACTGGCCGACAATAACGCCGTAGGCGCACTCTACAATGCGTTGGGTTGCTTTGCCAAGCGCGGCATCAACTTGACCCGCTGCGAAAGTCGCCCGCACCCGGACAAACCGTGGGAATACATTTTCCACGTATCGTTCGAAGCAAACGTAAGCGAGGATCGCGCCCAGGCCGCGCTCGCCGAGCTCAAGAATTACACGAGCCAGATGTACATTCTGGGCACCTTCAAGAAAGGTGTAATCGAGACTTTGAAATATTAAGAGGTAGAATTATGGCGTACGAACGTACCGACAGAAAGTTTGACGAATACCGCAACCTTAAAATGACCACGGGCTTTATTTCGAGCGCCGATGGTTCTGTTCTGATTGAAATGGGTCGTACCCGCGTTATCTGTAACGCGACTCTCCTCCCGAAAGTTCCGGACTGGCTCGCTGGCAAAGGCACGGGCTGGATTACGGCTGAATACAGCCTGCTCCCGCAAAGTACGGGTAAGCGTGTGGAACGCGAGCGCAAGGGCGCGAGCGGCCGTACGCAAGAAATCCAGCGCCTGGTGGGCCGCTCGCTGCGCGGCGCAGCCGACCTGGCCGCCCTCGGTGAAAACGCCATCGTGGTCGACTGCGACGTGATCGAAGCCGACGGTGGCACTCGTACCGCAAGCATTATCGGCGGCTTCGTGGCCCTTGCGCTCGCTCTCAAGAAAATCAAGGCCCGTCTCGGTCTCACGCAGCAGATTCTGCAGCACGGCATTACGGCAATTTCTGTCGGCGTTGTTGCGGGCAAGCCGCTCTGCGACCTCTGCTATGTAGAAGACTCTGCCGCCGACGTTGATATGAACGTGGTGATGCAAGACGCGAAGAACTTCATCGAAGTCCAAGGCACCGGCGAGCACGCAAGCTTTGACCGCAACATGCTCAACACGCTCCTTGACCTCGGCGAAAACGCTTGCAAGGACATCTACAAAAAGCAGATGGAATTGATCGGCGGCGAATTACCGTAAGAGGCAACGACTCATTAAGCCGAGTCGCTTGCGACTCACAAGAGACCGCTCGGCTCTGTTGCGTTCATAAAAATGTGATTTCGCCTCGCTCTCGTCGCCACGACTCATTAAAATGAGTCGCTTGCGACTCACAAGAGACCGCTCGACCCTATCACATTCATATTAAAAAGCCTGGTTTTCACACCAGGCCTTTTTCAATAGCACGTAATCAAATTAGTAACGGATCTTGCCTTCGGCGACCTTGCGCAGGTGCTGACCGTACGGAGACTTTCCGTACTTGGCAGCAGACTCCAAGAGTTTATCCTTGGTAATCCAGCCGTTAATGTAGGCAATTTCTTCAACCGCAGAAATCTGGATTCCCTGGCGGTTTTCCACCATCTTCACGAACTCGCCCGCTTCAATCAGGCTGTCCATGGTTCCGGTATCGAGCCAAGCAAAGCCGCGGCCCAAGAGTTTCACGTCAAGTTCGCCCTTGTCCAAATACACGCGGTTCAGGTCGGTAATTTCCAGTTCGCCACGGGCGCTGGGTTTCTGGGCCTTAGCGTATGCAGACACACGATTGTCGTAGAAATAAAGTCCCGTAATAGCGTAATTGCTCTTGGGTTCCTTCGGCTTTTCTTCCACCGAAATCACCTTGCCCGATTCATCGAATTCCACCACGCCAAAGCGTTCCGGATCTTCTACATAGTAACCGAACACGCTTGCACGGCCATTCTGTTCGGCATTTTTCACGGCAGCCTTCAGGAGCGGGCTAAAGCCGTTGCCGTAGAAGATGTTGTCACCGAGCACCATCGCGCAACAATCATTGCCGATAAATTCTTCACCCAAAATAAATGCCTGGGCAAGACCATCGGGACTCGGCTGCACCTTGTAGCTCAAGTTCAGGCCCATCGAAGAACCGTCACCGAGCAAACGTTCAAAGTTCGGCAAATCCGTCGGAGTCGAAATAATAAGGATGTCGCGAATGCCCGCAAGCATAAGCGTCGAAAGCGGGTAGTAGATCATGGGTTTGTCGTAAACAGGCAAAAGCTGCTTACTGGTCACCATGGTCAGCGGGTAAAGCCTAGTACCGGAGCCTCCGGCGAGCACGATTCCTTTCATTAGTACTTCCCGTATTTGTAGCCATACCCTTCGGTGCGACTGTGTTCATACTTGTTAATCACGATCGATGCATGAGCGCTGGAATTGCCCTTAAGGATTTGCGACATACCATCCTTAATCGCTTCGATAGAATGCTTGTTGTATTCGATCACCATCACAATCTGGGCGGCAACGCGGCAAGCGAGAGCAGCATCCGTCACCAGCATAATCGGCGGTGTATCGACAATAACCAAGTCGTAGCCCTTCTTGAATTCTTCAATCAATTCGGCGTAGTGCTTAGAACCGAGCAATTCGGCCGGGTTCGCCGGAACATTGCCGCAGGGCACCACAAACAGGTTTTCGACTTCAGTCTTATAAACGACATCTTCGACTTTCACTTCGCGCAACAGCACCTGCGAAAGGCCATTACCGCGCTTGATGCCAAATTCCTTATGAAGCCTTCCCTTACGAAGGTCCGCATCAATCAACAGCACCTTCTTGCCAAGACCGGCAAACAACGCAGCCAAGTTCACAGAAACAAAGCTCTTGCCAACACCCGGAATCAATCCGCTCACGCCTACCACGGAGCCGCCTTCATCCATCATCGAGAATTCCAAAGAGGAACGGAGGGCACGCAGCGATTCCACGGCGACATCGTCGGGTTCCACCACGGCAAGCGGCCTTGTCCCCTTGGTTCCCTTGGGGTTACCCTTGGGCACCTTGGCGTAAACAGTATAGCCAGTTTCCTTTTCAATAAACGACGCACTCTTCACACCGCTACTGATTTTCGACTTGATGGACACAATGAGAGCTCCCAGCAAGAAACCAAAGAACAGGGCTACAGCCAGAATAACCTTCTTTCTCGGTTTCGAAGGCTTTGTCACCTGTTCGGCAAAGTCGATAACACGCACAGATCCCACTTCACCAGCAGACACCAAGCGCAGCTGCTGAATGTTGTTAAGCATCGTCGTATACATCACCTTCGCGAGTTCCACCTCATTCGAAAGTTTCAGCACTTCTTGCTGCGTTGCAGGGAGTTTTTTGACTTCACTAGAAGTGCCCGCAAGTTCTCGACGCAAAGCTTCTTCTTGTTCTTCAAGAGTCTTGACGGTCGGATGTTCTGCATGGAACAGGCGAATCGCACCCTGCTTCTTCTGCTGCAAAGCAAGAATATCTTGCTGCAGTTTCATACGGCGCTGGAGCACCAACTGCGTTTCAGCATTGATATCGACAGAACCCACACGATTGCGGTACGTATTCAGATTCAAGAGAGACGAATCCATCTGGGCCTTGACATCGGGCAGTTGCTTTTCCAAAAATTCCAAAGTCTTCTGGGCTTCGGCATTACGTTCTTCAACGTTCTGACGCAAATAGGAAGAAGCCACTTCATTCAAAATTTCTACAGCACGGTCCGGATACACATCCTGGTAAGAAAATTCCAGAATTCCAGTTTTCTTACCCTTTTCCTTGACATCGAATGCATCACGGAAGCTGTCAATAGCATCTAGACGTTTAGCTTTTGTAATAGCGAATCTCTGGCCAGGTCGGACTTCAGCCCTAAACACGCCAAAAGAAGCAGTATCCCCCGCATACATAAAGTGATACGTCTGCCCAACGCTTCCCGAAAGGACCTTTTCTCCATTCTGGTCAAAGAGGTCAAAATTTCCGAGTGAATCCTTGGCAAGCATTTCCCAAGGCTGTTCCTGTTCTTCTTTAGGAACATTTTCCCAATTCACATGGAAATTGTTTAATTCAACGCGACCTTCACGATGAAACAAACGATCAAGTTTGTCGAGAGGTTCCGCTTTCAAATCCAAGCGCATTTTTTCAACAGCGGCACCCATCACCTGACGGCTTTTGATGAGTTCCATTTCTGTTTCAGCAGGGCTACTTGTAGAGAACAGGGCTCCCATCCCCCCCATCATTCTGGCGGCACCTTTGCTGTTCTTGGATTCAATCTGAATCAAAGCATCTACTTGATACACCGGCCGGATCCACATTGCAACGAGGAGGCCCACAACGCCAGCAAGCAGAATGGTCGGCAACATAATGTACCAATTCTTTGCCAAATCCTTAAGCAATTCACCAATGTCGGTTTCTTCTTTTTTCTTTGTCGCCATAAATGGTATTCCTTCAAACTCAATACGCCTACAATTTAGAAAAACAGACTTACCCACAAATATCTATCTTTGGCTTTATGAGTGAAAACGCCCGCAAAACCCTTAAAGATTTCTTGCCCCAAACCCCTTTTAACGCCAATGAAGGCGCCGAAACCCTGTTGGACGCGTTTATGGCATGGGCAGAATCCCGCGGCACCACACTCTACCCCGCTCAAGAAGAAGCCATCCTGGAGCTTTTGGACGGTAAAAACGTCATCCTAAACACACCCACGGGTTCCGGGAAATCCATGGTTGCCCTGGCACTTCATTTCGACAGCTTGGCACATGGACGCCGCAGTGTTTACACCTGCCCCATCAAGGCCCTAGTCAACGAAAAATGGATGGCACTCTGCAAGGAATTCGGCGCCGAAAATGTAGGCCTTTCAACAGGCGATGCAACCGTCAATCACGACGCCCCCATACTTTGTTGTACCGCAGAAATCCTGAGCAACATGGCGCTAAGTGAAGGCGGAATGCTCACGATTACCGACGTGGTCATGGACGAGTTCCATTATTATTCCGACAAAGAACGCGGCGTTGCCTGGCAGGTTCCGCTGCTCACGCTTCCGCAGGCACGATTCCTGCTGATGAGCGCAACCGTCGGCGCCACTGAATTTTTCGAGCGCGACATGACAAAGCATACGGGCCGCGAATCGGTGACAGTGCGGTCTTCGCAGCGTCCGGTTCCGCTCGATTTCAGCTATTCCGAAACCGAAATTTCAAACACGGTGCAAAAACTCGTGTCTAGCGGCAAGGCGCCCGTTTACGTAGTGCATTTCACACAAGCGGCAGCAGCCACCAACGCCCAAAACTTCATGAGTTTGGACCTGTGTACTAAAGAAGAAAAGCAGGCAATTAACGAAGCGATTAAAGAGATGCGCTTCAGCAGTCCCTATGGTCCTGAAGTCAAGCGATGGCTCAAGCAAGGCATCGGCCTGCACCACGCCGGACTTTTGCCCAAATACCGCATTCTCTGCGAAAAACTCGCGCAGAAAGGTTTGCTCAAGGTCATTTGCGGCACCGATACGCTTGGCGTGGGAGTAAACGTTCCAATTCGAACGGTGCTGTTTACGCAGCTCTGTAAGTACAGCGGCGACAAGACAGCTATTTTGACCGCCCGCGATTTTCACCAGATTGCAGGTCGCGCTGGCCGCAAGGGCTTTGACGACATCGGCTATGTGGTCGCGCAGGCTCCCGAACACGTCATCGAAAACTTGAAGCTGGAAGCAAAAACCAAGCAGACCGGCAAAAAATTCCAGAAAAAGAAACCGCCCGAACATGGCTACGTTCCCTTTGACGAAAGTACATTCAAGCGTCTGATTGCATCGTCACCGGAACCGCTCACCTCCAGTTTCCAGGTGAGCCACGGAATGCTCCTGAACATTCTGAGCCGCCCTACAGACGGTTGTACCGCCATGCGCAATTTGCTCAAGGATTGCCACGAAAGCGCCTCCAGCAAAAAGCAATTGCAACACCGCGCCTTCCAGCTTTTCAAGAGCCTTGTCAAGAAGAACATTATCGAGTTCATTACACCGATTGCACCCGGCTACAGCAAGCTCCGCGTGAACATGGATTTGCAAGACGACTTTTCCATGAACCAACCGCTTTCGCTATACGTAGTGGATACGCTTCCAAAACTGGACCGCGAAAGCCCCGAATACGCACTTGATGTAATTACTTTATGCGAAAGCATCGTTGAAAATCCTGAAACAATTCTTCGCATCCAGCAGAACCGGGCACGCAACGCACGCCTTGACGAGCTCAAGGCGCAGGGCATGGAATTCAACCAGCGTATGGAAGAAATCGAGAAGGTGGAATATCCCAAACCGCTCCGCGATTTCATTTATGACACCTTCAACGCCTTCGCCGAAGAACACCCCTGGGTAGACGAAAACATTGAGCCCAAGAGCATCGTGCGTGAAATGTTCGAAAACTTCAGTACCTTCAGCGGTTACGTAAAGCAATACGGCCTGCAGCGTATGGAAGCCATTTTACTGCGACACCTGAACAGCGTTTACAAGGTCCTTTCGCAGACTGTTCCCGACGGCTACAAGAACGAAGAACTTCTCGACATGCAAGATTACCTCGGCGACATGATTCGCCGTACTGACTCGAGCTTGCTTGAAGAATGGGAAAAGATGGCCCACCCCGAAGACTACCAGAAACGCATGGAAGCCGCGGGCGCCACCGAGCAAGAAACCGCCTTTGGCGCAGACAAGATTGCCGCCGACATCACCTACGACAAGAAACGTTTCCTCACTATGGTTCGTCAGCGCATTTTCCAGCTCATGAGCGCCTTGCAAAAGCAGGCCTACAGCGACGTCTTGGACTTACTCGCCGACGACCTCGCCGAAGGCCAAATGCTCGTAGACGGCGAAGGCAAGCCTTGGACAGAACCACGCCTGCTTGAAATCATGGCCGCCTATACAGCGGAACATCATAACTTCCGCCTTGATGTTGAAGGACGTTCGCTGCGGCACACAATCGTGACTTACGAAGGCAACATAATGCATATTCAGCAAATGCTGCAAGACGAAGAAGATTTCAACGATTGGAGTATCGATTTCGAGATCGACCTTGCCGAATGCCGCGACGCCGGCATGCCGCTCCTCAAAATGACCCGCATCGGCGAAGTATAGCCAAAACGCACCCCCAAAAGGGGTGCGCTAATCATTCCAAGGAGCGTTTGGTGATGATTATTTTTCAATTCCAGGTTTCAGCGTATACACGTATTCCATGTGGTTTCCAAAGACCATGTACTTCGCATCGGCATAAGCGCCTTCATTCTTGAGAGCGAATGCAGAGCGCGTATAGCAACCGCAGCCTTCGCCCGGAGCCAATTTGACCGATTCAATGACGCTTGTTTCCGGTTTTGCATAAAGCGTGTCGTTCGAAGGATAGACATTGACGGATTCAACCTTCTTGTCGCAATCAAAGGACGCCTCAAAAACCAATACGACATTTTCCCCTTCAACATGCGTTCTTGCAATCGGCGTGGATTTCTCATCAGAATTTTTTTCAGAAAAATCACTCCAGCCATCTACAAGACGGAACTTTTCGCTCAACAAGTCTTCATTTACGCCAGGTGTTGCATCGCACTGGCCAATGACATCCGTCACTTCTTGATGCGGGGCGGATTCATCAAATTCCGGCGCATCGGGAATAGTCGGTTCCTCGATTTCGGGCCTTTCGGGCGCGGGTTCAGAAGTCACCGCAAAGACATCGCCAGAATACTTGAAATACTTGGCGTCGGCATCGCTTGACTTAATGCTGAACAGGTGATCCTTGATGCACATGCAGTTTGTCACGGCAGCATTTTCCAGATCAAACCAAATTTCCAAAGTATCGCCCGACCGTTTTGACTTGAAATCAGCCATAATGTCGCAGTAGTCATTCAATTCAGGAACCAAGATTTGATTGTTTCCCGTTGAATCTTCAACTAGGTACGCTTTATCCAAATCATCGGAACCCGCTTTTTTGTATAAAACGCCCAAACCATTGTCAAGACATTTGCTAGCCATTTGAAGGCCAACACGATTGGATCCTGCAGAAACATGATTCCCGTTAGATCCCGACGAAGAATCGTCGCCACACGCCAAAAGCGCAAGCGAAACAGCGGCACAACAAGCCCAAACTCTTTTCATAAGACCTCCAAATCGTGTTCAAATATAAATTAAGTGTCAACCAAAAGCAATAACATTTACAATGCAATCCTTTTTATGCAATTTTTGGTGCTTTCCATCACGAGAAAAATGTATTATTCCACCTTTCACCTCATACGATATATATATTTGTGATTAAACTATTTTGGGAAAGGGAAATTCATGAACAAGTTTTGGAAAATCACAGGTGCTGCGGCATT
Organism: uncultured Fibrobacter sp.; assembly: GCF_900316465.1. Lineage (NCBI taxonomy): Bacteria > Pseudomonadati > Fibrobacterota > Fibrobacteria > Fibrobacterales > Fibrobacteraceae > Fibrobacter > uncultured Fibrobacter sp. Next base: position 87,961 of record NZ_ONDD01000010.1, read on the forward strand.
GCTTTTAACAGCCTGCTCGGATTCGTCAGACAAGGGTTCTCCTATTGCCCCCGAAGATTCCAGCCCTTCTATTGTGGAATCCAGTTCGGCCATCACCGGCACAGAATCCAGCTCGGCTACAATAGAACAATCCAGTTCATCGGCCGCAGATTCGGCCACGGTTTCCGATAAAAGCTCCTCTTCTCAAGCGACTTCAGACGGTTCCGTCGTCAAGGACGGCGAAATCACAGACCTTCGTGACGGCAAGGTCTACAAGACAACCACTATCGGAAACCAAGTGTGGTTGGCGCAGAACCTCACCCTCGACGTCATGGAGCTCATCGAAAACGGAACCTATTCAACAGAAGACTTCAGTTCTAGTAACCTCTACACCCCTCTATATCAGGTCTATGAAGAATACATGGGCGATGAATCTAATCCGCCATCGTTTAACACCTCTAATTTTTACTATTGGATGATTGCCATTGACAGCGCCGGAGTTTACAGCACCAATGCTACCGAATGCGCCCAAACGGGCGACTGTTCCGGCAAGGGATTTATTCGTGGAATTTGCCCTGAAGGTTTCCACATTCCCGACTCCACCGAAGTCGAACAACTGTACAGGGCCGTAGGCGGAAAATGCAATGCTGGCAAAGACTTAAGGACAACCGACTGGCCACAAATTACCAGCTACGGAAACAAGCCCGAAGAGGCTACCAACAAATACGGATTTTCTGCAAGACCTGACGGCTACTTCGCTTACGCCTGGTGGGAAGGTTTAGTTCCCGACCACGAAAAAGAACCCCCTGCAATCTTTTTTACAAACAAATTCGGAGTATTGTGGGGCATTGACAACGAGACCGCAACACGCGTCCATGATGGTTACCATCACGCATTTTTCTACGACGAAACCAGAATCAATCCAGCATATTTCTTCACGGTTCGTTGCTTGAGGGACGAGCCTGCCGGAGTTGATTGGGTTGATCCGCCCGACCCAACTTCGCCCGCCGTATTCGAATTCGAATACGGAGAATTTACGGACGAACGCGACGGAAAGACTTACCAGACCGTAGTCGTGAACGGAAAAACCTGGATGAACCAGAATCTCGCCTACGCGATGGACGTTGTCGACTCCAATTCGGCCTGCGAACTTACCAAGCGCTTGACCTGCGACGACAGTTTCAACTTTTCATGCGAGCACCCGCTTATAGGCGGACGTGTTGATTGCAACTACAAGTATAAAATCGATTCTACCTATTGTAAGGAAAACGAAGACGTTTGCAAGGCCTTCGGCAAGTACTACACCTGGGAACAAGCCAAAAAGGCATGCCCCGCAGGCTGGCATTTACCAAGCGAAGAAGAATCGGACAATTTTTGGGATTCGCCCAACCCCTATACAAAATACCAAGGGGACTGCTTTACCCCTGTTACAGATTTTGAAAAACTGAATCCGTATGGCGACAATGCGCTTGTGTCAGAAGACCTCGGCAAGCACGAAACATCGGTATTCTGGACCTCTACGGAATCCAAGGACAGACCGGGTTACATTATTACGACGGGCTATACATTGGCAAGCCGAAACCTTGCCAATGTGCGCTGCGTAAAAGACTAAAATAAAGCCTTTATTTAAGTTTTTGGTTAGAGATAGGGTGGCTGTTTTTTTCTATTTTTGCACCCGCAAAAATTTAAAAGGACACCACTATGAACTACAATCCTTTAGCACAGGCTCTGAATGCAGAACTTTCTGCAAACGGCTGCAAAGTTCTCGACATGCTCTCTGAACAGGGCAAGGCGATTTTCTTCCCCCGCAAGGGAATCCTCGGCCAAGGCGCCGAAGCCAAGGGCTCCGAAATCAACGCTACCATCGGAACCGCCCTCGAAGACGATGGCAGCCCGTTGGTGCTGGATTGCGTTCTCAAGTCCTTGAACCTCCCCAAGACTTCTTTCCTGTACGCCCCGAGCTTCGGTAACCCGGACCTCCGCAAGGCCTGGAAGGAACTGGACATCAAGAAGAACCCGACGCTTGCCACCAAGAGCTTCAGCAACCCGGTGGTGACCGCCGCCCTGACGCATGCCATCAGCTGCGCCGGCTACATGTTCCTCGACGCCGGCGACGAAGTGATTATCCCGGACCTGTACTGGGACAACTACGAACTCGTGTTCGAAAACGCCCGTGGCGCCAAGATTAAGACTTTCAATACCTTCAAGAACGGCGGCTTCGACACTGAAGCCCTCAAGGCCGCTCTCGAAGCTAGCAAGGGTGATAAGAAGGTCGTTCTCCTGAACTTCCCGAACAACCCGACCGGCTATACCGCTACCGAAAAGGAAGCTGTCGAAATCGCCAAGATTCTCACGGAATGCGCCGCCAAGGGCAACAAGGTGGTGGCTCTCCTCGACGATGCTTACTTCGGACTCGTGTACGAAGAAGGCGTGACAAAGGAATCCCTGTTCGTGAAGCTCGTGGACGCTCACGAAAACCTCCTCGCTGTCAAGCTCGACGGTCCGACCAAGGAAGACTACGTATGGGGCTTCCGCGTGGGCTTCATGAGCTTCGGCTTCAAGGGTGCTACCGAAGCACAGCTCAAGGCTCTCGAAGACAAGGCCGCCGGTACCGTCCGTGGTAACATTTCCAACGCCCCGAGCATCAGCCAGAAGATCCTGCTCGCCGCATTCCAGAGCCCCGAATACCAGCAGCAGAAGCAGGAAAAGTACGCTGTGCTCAAGAAGCGCTACGACATCATCAAGGAAGTTTTTGCCGCCCATCCGGAATACAAGGACGCCTTTGAACCGATGCCGTGCAACAGCGGCTACTTTATGTGCATCAAGCCGAAGGGCGTTGACGCAGAACAGCTCCGCGAAAAGCTCATCAAGGACTACAGCACGGGCACCATCATGCTTTCTGGCCTGATTCGCCTCGCATTCTCTGCCGTGCCGACCGAAAAGCTTCCCAAGCTGTTCGACAATATCTATAATTGCATTTTGAAGATGAAGTAAGGTGCGGGAATCCGTACCTCCTGGAGGAATAATGTCCGACAACGCCATTTTAAGTTACAACGGAAAGAGCATCGAGCTCCCTGTTGTTGAAGGTGCTGAAAACGAACACGGTCTCGACATCTGCAAACTCCGCAAGGAAACCGGCCTGGTGACCTTGGATTACGGCTACCTGAACACCGGTAGCACCCGTAGCGCTATCACTTACGTGGACGGCGAACACGGAATCCTGCGTTACCGCGGCTACAGTATCGAAGACCTTGCCGAAAAGGCTACCTTCCCCGAAACCGCCTGGCTCCTGATTTACGGTGAACTGCCGACTCAGCAGCAGCTGGCGCGTTTCCGCACGTTGTTGACCGAGAACTCTCTCCTCCACGAGAACCTTCTGCACTTCTTTAGGCAGATGCCGCCGAGTGCCCACCCGATGGGTATTCTGAGCTCCATCGTGAATGCCGTGGGCCTGTTTACGCCGCGTTTCTACGACGATGAAAACATCGCCGACGTGTTCGACCTCACGACTGCAAGCCTGATTTCGAAAATTCGCACGATTGCCGCCTTCTCTTACAAGGCAAGCATCGGCGAACCGTTCGTGTACCCCGAAGCGGAACGCAGCTATTGCAGCAACTTCCTGAACATGATGTTCAGCAGCAAGGCCCGTTCCTACCATCCGGATCCGATTATGGAAAAGGCGCTGAACACGCTTCTGATTGTACACGCCGACCACGAACAGAACTGCTCTACCTCGACCGTGCGTATGGTGGGCAGCTCTCACGCCAACTTGTACGCAAGTATCTGCGCCGGCATTTGCGCCCTGTGGGGCCCGCTCCATGGCGGCGCCAACCAGGCCGTGCTCGAAACGCTCCTGCGCATTCAGCAGAGCGGCATGACCATCGAACAGGTGATGGCAAAGGCCAAGGACAAGAACGACCCGTTCCGTCTTTCCGGTTTCGGCCACCGCGTCTACAAGAGCTACGATCCGCGCGCGAAGGTCTTGAAGAAGCTTATGTACCAGGTGTTCGAACGCGAGCATTTCCACGATCCGCTGCTGGACATCGCGCTCAAGCTCGAAGAAGCCGCCCTCAAGGACGACTACTTTATCGAACGCAAACTCTACCCGAATGTGGACTTCTACTCGGGCATTCTCTACCGCGCCATGGGCATCCCGACGAACATGCTTACCGTGATGTTCGCCATCGGCCGACTCCCCGGCTGGATTGCCCACTGGAAGGAAATGCACGACGACCCGAATTCCAAGATTAACCGTCCGCGCCAGATCTACACGGGCCACACCGCCCGTGCCTGGGTCGACCGCGACAAGCGATAATTTTCAAGAAACAATTAAAAAGCCGTCGGAGCAAATCCGGCGGCTTTTTCGTTATAAATTTTGTTCGAAACAGAAAACTACTTCTTATCATCGAACACTTTCGGGCGCCCCGACTGCATTTTCAGCAGCAAGTCCACGATTTCGTCCCAATGATCTAGCGCCACCTTGCCGATAGCCGGATCGTACATGACGCCCAGGTTCTTCTCGATTTCCTTTTTACAGTAATCGAGCGACATGGCGTCACGGTACACACGCTTACTCGTCATGGCATCAATCGAATCCGCAATAGCGATAATGCGGGCACCGATCGGAATTTCTTCACCCTTCAGGCCTTCCGGATAACCGCGGCCATCGTAGCGTTCGTGGTGATGCAAGACAATCTGCACCAGTTCATGCGTGTAGTTCGACTGCATCAAGATCTTTGCGCCAATCACCGGATGCTGCTTAATGATAGAGAATTCATCGTCGGTCAGCTTACCCGGTTTTCCAAGGACATTATCGTTAATACCCATCTTGCCGATATCGTGCAAGTGTGCGGCATGCGTAATCAGCGACACCGAGCCTTCGGAGAGGCCAAGCGAACGGGCAAGAAGCTCCGTATACACCCTAACACGCTCGGAGTGGTGCGCCGTGTAAGAATCCTTCGCTTCTTCCACCGAGATCAAGCAAGTGATCAAGTCCTTCAGGTTCTGGCTTTCGTTATTTTCCATCGGCTTGTGGAAACGCACCTTGTCACGGTACATGTTCAAGTCGGCTTCCATCTTCCAGTCGCTTATAGACTTGCGAACCCCAGAGTCACTGCGCAAGCGGCTTTCGCCCACAGCAATCGACAAATGATACAGAGCTTCCTTATTGTAATCCTCGATATTTTTCTGCAAATTCGAGTAGAGCGGGTACAACGAATCAAGCGGAGCACGCGTCACCACGGCAAATTCGTCGCCACCGATTCTAAAGCAGTTTCCCGCAGCGCCATAAGCACCCTTGATTGCTTTAGCCGCAGCCATAATCAAGGCATCGCCCGCCTGATGGCCAAACGTATCGTTTGCATACTTAAGGCCATTCACATCCATCAGGACCATGGTCCAGGTACCCGAAGATTCCGCATCTTCCTGACTGATCATCTTGAGAATTTCGTCAAAGGCAAGCCTGTTTTCAAGCCCCGTCAAGGCATCTGTCGTCGCGACATCTTGCAAGTGTTCGTTCATCACACGGAGCTTGCTATTAATCTGCTCCAATTCAAACGAAGTTTCACGAATGAACGTTGCCATACGGGCAGCCAGCGGAAGCCTCGTCGACATACCTTCCTGAATATCTTCAACCTTGACAGGCTCATGCTTTACCGCCGGACCTTCACGCATCGAGGCAAATACAAGCGTAATGTTGTGCTGGTTCAAGTGCCCCTTTTCGCGCAGGAATTCACCATGCGAAAAGAATCCGGTACTCGAAGCCAAGCCCTTGAACGGAGAAATCTCATAGGTCGGTTCACGCTGCGACCAGAACGCCTTACGCGCCGCACAAGAGAAGATATGCTGCACTTCGGGTGCGAATTGCAAGCACTTTTCACTTTCTTCCTTAATGCGTTGCACAATCAACTGCGGTTCACCGTACGACAGGCGGACAATAGAACCTTCATCGATATCCGAAGACATCGTCAACGAACCGTCCGGATTACTTGCACCCGCCGCGCGCACAATCGAAATTCCGTTGTGCTCGTAAAGCATCGGGAATTCAAGTGCGTTATAGAAGAAGTTCTTGTCGTTCTTGATGTTCAGATACTTGTTGTAGACTTCGTATGCCGGAATACCGCCCAATTCGTAAAGGACATTGCCTTCGGAACGGGTCACATGGAAGTTACGGCCAATCGGCTTCCAGCCGCTAATCTTGCGGGAATCCACATGCAGGTCCACACCGCCATAAAAAACCACCAGAAGGCTCGACTTGGAGTATCCGCCCACCGAGGAGAACACGCAAGAATTCGGGCTCGTAATATCGGGAGAACAAACAATACCACCGAAAACCTGAATATCGGGCGCCATGGCGTCCAACCCCTCGCAAAGAGCCGTCGTCGAGAACGGCGAAATGCAGTGGTAAATTTCCACCGCCTTGACCCAGGGATTTCGATCCGCCTCTTTCACGATTTCGTTTGCTATGCCACCGACAGATTCCCTGGAAAAGTCGTACTGGAAGACTCGGAACCGGGTCGTCGGCCTTTCAAAAATGATTGCGGACACCGAAATATCGACCGTCTGTTCGCAGTCCACAATATTTCCGCTCGTAGAATTGCCAAACCACGGAACATTGGGGAACACCCTTTCCAGAATATCCCAAACGGGCTTCAGTTTTTCCGGTTCCAATATGGCCGAATGGATTTGGAAGCACATGGTAGGGGAACCATGTTCCTTATACCACTTGCTAAACAGGAAAAGTTCGTTTTCGAACTCTACCGCGTCTTTAAAAGCGAAAATTTTGTTCTTCATATTCTTCCTTCTTAAGAACAATTGCTGAAACCAATATATATAAGAAAAATACGTTTGGGCAATTATCTCCAGAAAAAAGCACATACCCATCATTCCAAATTGGAATATTTGAGGTAAAAAAAAACAAAAAAGTCGCCCCATAATAGGGCGACTTCCCATAACGATAAGCAAGATTCGATTAGGCGAGGTGCTCTAGTCAACGCCTTTCGCCTGAATAGCCTTTCCCAGCGGTTCAAACGAATGCCCCTTGACATCAAACGGCAAACGATCCTCACGGATTGTCATTTTCACGAACATGTTTACTGCTGCCGAAACAGTGATTCCAACGGAATCGCAGAAAGTCTCAAACTTTCTCTTTGTTTCGTCTTCCATTCTAACGCTTACTATTGCCATATTTTCTATCCCTTCAAAAAGCTCTTTAACAATAGTTTATTTTTTTCGCGTTGTCAAACTTGCAACGATTATTTTTTTCATACAAAATAACCTTTACTGAACGACAATTTTTATATTATCATTCTCCTGTCATACGCTATTCGTACAAGTTATTTTTCTTCTCTTCTTTTTCGCTAAAAAGCGCTATTTTTTCACAGAAAAGTTTATCAGAAAAATTTCGTATAAAAATTATTTACCTTCCGGCAAACTGGTCACCGAACCTCAATTCGGTTTCTTTGGCTCCATTCAGGTTTACCAAGCGGTTCGGATCGTAGCACATGGATTTCACAACGCCATTTCTCAACACCTCTAGGCGTTCGAAAAATTCTTGTGGTGTCTGCGCAGTAAGCAGAGCCTGTCGCACTTGCAATTCAGGGTCGTCAAAGCCCTTGCAAAGTCTTGCAGCAAGCTGTTTAAGGCGACCTAATGCTCCGAGTTCTGTAGAGCCGTCTTCGAGCTTAAACTTGTAGTAAAGCGGGAACACGTCAAGCGCTTCTTCCGCAGTAATCTGATGTTCCGGCTTACCTTCCCAGGCGTCGGCAATTTGTCCGAAAATCCACGGGTTGTGCATGGCGCCGCGGCCAATGGACACGCCCGACACGCCATAGGTTTCAAGTCTTTCACGGGCGGTCGCGACGCTATTCACGTCGCCATTCCCGATGACGGGAATCTTGGCCGCGGCCGCGACCTTGCCAATCCATTCCCAATTGGCAAGGCCGTTGTACCCCTGCAGGCGGGTACGGCCATGCACCGTGAGCATCTCGACGCCCTCGCCCTCGGCAATCGCAAGCGTTTCCATCACGTTAATGCTCTGGTCATCCCAACCGATTCTGCACTTGAGCGTCAACGGGATATTCTGTTCGCAAGTATCCAGAGCAGCACGGACATCGTGCAGAATCTCTTGCAGGCGCGGCAGGTCACGCAAAAGGCCTGAACCGCTCCCCTTCCCCGCCACCTTGGGCGCCGGACAGCCCGCATTCACCTCAATAAACTCCGGGTGAAGGTTTTCGGCAATCTTTTTAGCGGCAGCGGCCATCTTGTCAGGGAACCGCCCGAAAATTTGGACTCCAAACGGACGTTCTTCAGGAAAGAACTTGAGTTGTTTGTGGCCATCCAGGCAAAAAACGGCATCTCCGTCGGTCGGAACGAATTCCGACACCAAAAGACCCATGCGATTGCCCGAAAGAACGCGACAAAGTCTACGGAACGGAGCATCCGTCACCCCGTCCATGGGACTGAGGATTGTGTTCGGAAAAACATCCAAATTCCTGAGCTTGAAACTTTTCAACATTTTAACCACAATTATTCACAAATATTCCGCAACTAGAGCCCGAAAAAATTATTTAATTTCAGCGGGACCGGTACGCTAACTCGTTGATAAACCTATATTTAAGCCGTGGCAAATATAACTAAACAAGCACTGATTCAAGAAATCGCCAAGTCCACTGGATTTGTGCGCAACGATATTAAGACCGTTATCGAACAGTTCCTCGACCTTTTGGGCGAAAAACTGATCGAAGGCAACACCATCGAGATTCGTGGTTTCGGCACTTTTAGCTGCAAGCCGCGTAAGGCTCGCCCGGCTCGCAACCCCCGCACCGGCGAGACTGTCCTTATCGAAGAACGCATGGTTCCGTCGTTCAAGTTCAGCAACGACATCAAGGACAAGATCAACAGTCTCGAAGCCCTGGTCGAGGGCGTGAACGCCAAACTCGAAGCCGAAGACCGCGACGTCATGATTTCTGCCCAGCCGCAGGAAATCCAGGCCGAAGAAGAAGCCTAATTCACTTTGCTACATAAGTTTTAAAGCCTCGACATTGTCGAGGCTTTTTGCTTTGTCCTTAATGGATTAACCTTAGGTCAGCGAGGCAACTTCTTCTGCCGTCAGATAACGCCACCCGCCCTTGCCAAGCGTCTGGTCCAGCACCACCGGGCCGATGGCTTCACGCTTCAGAGTTTCCACGTGATTGCCTACGGCGGCAAACATACGGCGGACCTGGTGGTACAGTCCTTCGCCAATCGAAATCAACACGGAGTCGCCATCGACTGAAAGTTCGCGGGCCAGCACAGGGCGGCGCTCGTCTTTAAGCATCACGCCACGCAACAGCTCCGCCTTCTGTTCTTCGGTAAAGGGGCGCGCCAGCGTCACGCGGTACTGCTTCAGATAGCCCTTCTTGGGGCTTTCGACCTTGTGGATAAAATCGCCCTGATTCGAAAACAGCAACAATCCCGAAGA
>NZ_ONDD01000011.1 GCF_900316465.1 uncultured Fibrobacter sp.
CCGCATTTCAATATTAGTCAAAGGATTTTTTCTCATGACCGCCAGAAGGCTTTTACGGAACCACCCGCCTAGCGGGTGGTTTTCTGTATACAAAAAAAGCCCCGCAGAAGCGGGGCTTTTAAATTTTATAGGAGATACCCGCCTTCGCGGGGATGACACGCGAAGCGTGTCACTTAATCGTCCAGGTCTGCTTGTTCACTTGCAGGATCTTTCTGCCCTGCACCTGGGCGGCAGCGTTACGCACGTCTGCTTCGCTGACCGGGAGCTTGGCCTTCCACATCACGCGGCCCTGCATATCGAACAGAGCCACAGCACCGCGGCTTGCAAGGATTGCGTTCTGCCAGGTAGCCTTCGGAGCGGCAGCAAATGCCGGCTTGATAGAGGACTTCGGATCAGGCTTAGCAACCAGCACCAAATTGAAGGTTGCGTAGGTAAGGGAATCAGAAGCCTTCACAGAGAAGCTTACAGAAGCGCCCTTATCAAGATAGCTGCTGTCCTTAGTCGAAATAATCAAGTTGTAGTCCTTCAATTCCCAATCAAACTTAGATTCAATCAGTTTGTTAGAGGTCACGGTAAAGGTGAGCGAATCGCCATCCGGATCCTTCACAAAGTCGTACAAGTTAAGGGTATCGGACCAGTCAGCGAAACCGATATAAAGCGTATCCTGGACCTTAACAGGCACGGGCTTGTCGTTGGTGCAAGCAATCTTTGCCGGAATCGGAAGTTCCGTAGAGGCGCCCACAGAATCGGTTGCCACCAGAATCACGGTTGCATCACCGCAAGCATTCATGACACGGCCGATAAACAAAGCAGTCTGATTGTAATTGGCGACAAGCAAGCTGTCGTCGCTGCGAGCCGTAAAGGTCAGGTTAGCGACACCGCCATCGTCTTCAAACCAGCTCTGGATCTCAACCTTGGTGAACTTCACGACAGTGGTAAAGTCTTCGACCAGATTAGCAAGGCGCTTGCCCACCGTATCGGCAACACCAGGCAGAATCTGCGGAGCAAGGTTCTTGTATTCAACCGTCAAGGTAACCTCAGCCGGTTCCGAAGTATCGCCTTCGGCATTGACAATGTAATACATGAAGGTATCTTCACCTTGGTAATGGCCAGCTTCATAAGTGAACGAACCATCTTCGGCAACAGTGACCTTGCCTTCGGTGGCATTTTCGTACAGGTAAGCCTTCAAAGTCGTTTTACCATCGGGGTTCTTGTCGTTTGCAAGCAAGCCCTTCTTTGCGTCAACCTTGTTCACGGAATCTTGCACCATTTTGTAGGCGTCAGCCACAGTAACCGGAGGATCAGCCACCGGGAGCACATTCACATAGAAGGACACTGCAGCGGTATCCTTGCCATCGACAGCAAACAGGGTCACCTTGGCAACACCATTTGCATTGGCGATAGAGGAAAGTTCCACCACATGGTTGGTCTTGATTGTGCCGTATTCGGCCGTCACAATACCGCTCGTCTTCACCTTGACTTCAAGGTCAGCGCCATCGACATCCGGATCGCTGAACACGAGGTTTTCCATAGGAATCTTCACCATCGCTGTTTCAAAGTCTTCGTTGAGTTCCAGCGTATCACCCAGCTGGTAAGCCTTGTCTTCAAGGGTCAAAGCGGAATCCACAACAACAACCTGAATCGGGTCGTCCACGTTGGTCACCTTGATAGTCACCGTAGCTTCACCACTGGATTGCACATCGTAAGTCGCATCAGCACGGGGATCTTCGGTCAACATGTAGGTAAAGGCATCCGTACCGAAGAAGTCTTTTTCCGGGGTGTAGGTGAAGGTTCCTGCTTCTCCGTCAAAAGTCAAGGTACCGTGAGCAGGCGCCGTCACGAGCGCTGCCGTATAGGTGTCGCCATCCGGATCGTAGTCGTTAAGCAAAACGTTGTTCTTCAGAGTCACCTTGAGAGCCGTTTCTTCCTTCGTTTCGTAGGAATCGTTGACGGCAACAGGGGGATTTTCCCTATCGGTCGTAGCTAGGTCAAACGAATAGGTAGCCGACTTCTTGTTGGGATCGGTTGCCGTAATCGTGACAGAGGCGCCGTCTTTCGGATTTTCCTTCGTAATGATATTAACAATGCCCGTCTTGTTGTACAACGTATCGGCAACCTTGGCATCGCCAAGCACCTTTACCGTATAAGTCAGGGCATCGCCATCGGGGTCGGTAAACATCTTGCTCATATCCAGAGCCAAGGTATCGCCTTCCTCCAATTCCATTTCGGTAATGGTCGTATAAGGTGCGACCACTTCAGGCGGGAACGTAACGCATTCATCGTCAAGAATGAGGCTTACAATCTGAAGCGTGTTGGAGTTCTGGGTTGCAGTCACATAGTTGCTCTTGTAGCTAAACTGAATGCCCATCTGCTTGCCAGCATTCCAATTCACCGTCGTCTTGGATTTCCATCCTTGCTTGAGGTCAGCAAAAGCAAGGAACACCTTGGCGCCAGCCGTGGCAGGCATTTCGGCACCATAGTAGTTGTCATCGGTAATGGTAGACTGCTTGAAATCAATACGGAACGGAGCTGTCGCCTTGTAAGTCAAGCATACGCCCTTGTACGCCGAAAGAGAAACGGGAGTGTCCTCGTAATCGGCATTCTGCTTCCAGGTAAGGCCAAAGCCCGCACCATTTGCAGTTTTGCTTTCGGTAGCAGTCATATCGCCAACCTTCACGTTGGCTGCCGTGGTAGAGGTGTCAATCGATGCACCCGTACCGTACTTAAATGTATACCAATAGGCAGGGGCCATTGTGCCCTCGCCCTCTTCTGTCCAAACAGTCGCCGACGCAGCGTAGGCGGAACTTACCAAGGCGCCCACAGCGCCCAACCACGAAATCATTTTTTTCATCATAGTTGACCTCTTATGATTTCCCAAATTACCATCATTCCAAATCTATATTCTATTAGCATATAATGCAACTTGGAATGTTGTGATTATAGTGCTTTTTTATCCATAAATGTAAACTTTTTGAAACAGACCAGAACCGCTAGTCCGGTCTCGCCCACGCTATCCCAGCGCATCAAGTTCTTCGTAGCGCTCGTAAGCCTTTTCAAGTTCGGCTTCGCGGTCGGCGATTTCTTTCTGAAGTTCCACGATTCGGGTGGCGTTGGTAAACACCTCGGGCTTAGAAAGTTCCGTCTGACGTTCAGCGATTTCGGCTTCAAGCTTTTCGATCTTGTCGGGCAAGGCGGCGTATTCGCGCTCTTCGTTGTAGCTGCGCTTTTTCTTTTTCGCGGCCGACGCCCCTGCACTCTGTGACGGTGCGCCAGAATTCTGCGCGGCCCGAGCCTGCTTTTCGGCTTCTTTTTCGGCAGCGATGCGGGCCGCGTTTGCAGCTTCTTTGTCGCGAATCTTTTTCTTGGCTTCGTAATCGCTGTAACCGCCTACGGATTCAAACACATTTCCGCCGTCTTCAATCGCCAAAATGCTTGTCGCGACAGAATCCAAAAAGGCGCGGTCGTGGCTTACGGTAAGCACGGTTCCCTTGTAGTCAGCCAAGAGTTCTGCGAGCAGGTCCAAGGTTTCCATGTCCAAGTCGTTGGTCGGCTCGTCGAGCACCAGCACGTTACTCGGGTGACTAAAGAGGCATGCGAGCAGCAGGCGGTTGCGTTCACCGCCGCTCAAAGCACTGATCGGGCCACGGGCGCGATCTGCCGAGAAAAGGAAGTCTTGCAGATAACTTAACACATGGCGCTTGACGCCGTTCAGCATCACGTACTGCTGGCCATCGGCAATGTTTTCAACGAGCGACTTGTCTTCGCGAAGGCGGGTACGCATCTGGTCAAAGTAGGCCACCTGCAAGTTGGTACCCAGACGAATGTCGCCGGTATCGGGCTTGAGTTCGCCCAAAATAAGACGCAAGAGAGTCGTCTTGCCCGAACCATTCGGGCCCACAATACCAATGCGGTCTCCGCGGGAAACTTCGGTCGAAAGCCCGCTGATTAACGGAGCGCCATCGTAGGAATAGCTCACGTCAGTAAGGCGTGCCACCAGGCGCCCCGAACGGTCCGCCTCGGTAATCTGCATGTTCACATTGCCCGCTCGGGTGCGGCGCGCTGCACGTTCTTCGCGCATCTTGATCAGCGCGCGCACGCGGCCCTCGTTACGGGTCCGCCTCGCCTGGATTCCCTTGCGAATCCAAACTTCTTCTTCGGCCAGGCGCTTGTCGAAAAGCGCATTCGCCTTGTCTTCTTCGGCCAAGGCCTGGTCGCGGAACTGCACGAACTTGTCGTAGGGGAAATCCCAGCTGCGCACGCGACCGCGGTCCAAGTCAAAAATACGGGTAGCCACACGGCGCACAAAGGTGCGGTCATGGCTCACAAACAGTAACGCACAATTCAGGCGCGTCACGATTCCTTCGAGCCACTGGATGGCCGGAATGTCCAAATGGTTGGTCGGTTCGTCCAGAAGCAACAGGTCCGGGTCTTGGGCCAGTGCCTGCGCAAAAAGGGTACGGCGTTTCTGGCCACCGCTCAAACTGTCGTAAAGAGCCTCGGGATCTATCCCCGTTTTGCCCAAAATCGCCTCGGCGTGAGTATCGTGGGTGCCGTCCTGCAAAACGCCCTGCATCACCACGTCGCGGACCGTCCCCTCAATATGGGCCGGAATTTCCTGAATCATGCGCGAAATCTTGAGGCCAGACTTCTTGACGATATCGCCCGACTGGGCCTCGGCCTCGCCCGAGAGCACCTTGAGCAAGGTGCTCTTGCCGCAACCATTGCGGCCGACCAGACAAATCCGGTCGCCGGCCTCGATGTCAAAACTCACGTTATCGAGCAGGGGCGCATTCGCCCCAATGCGTAAAAGAAGGTTCTGGGCAGAAAGAATCGGCATACTTTCCCAAAAATAAAAAGTTTTGCGCTTTCTCAAAAAAATTTTGTTATAATTAAAAGCATGAAAACATTTTCGCTGTCTAACCGCTTCGCTATTGCAATTTTCGCAGGATCTCTGGCAATCGCTAACGCATTCGCGCAGGGCGATTTCGAAGGCTCCGGCGAGGTGCCCGACCCGAACTGCGTAGGCGACGGATGCGGGTACGTATCTGCCGATCAAGCCGACCAAGCGGTCCAAAGCGAAAGTGAAGACAACTCGAACTATTCTTACAGCGACAACGGCTCCGCCAGCGAAGAAGAACCCTGGCCCACTTCCACAGAAGAATCTACGACCGACACAACCGCCGCCGCCAACACCGGTAGCGACGAAGAAGAAGAAGACGAAGCCCCGGCAGTCGCGACAACCAATATCGACGAAGAAGACGAAGACACCCAGCACTACATCGAAGAAAACGCATCTGACTACCGCGCCCGCAAAGAAGGCTTTTCCAAGGGTATGCAGTTCGGCGTCCGCGCCCAGGTCGGCATCAACAACAACCTCGGCAGCAAGGCCAGCGACTGGAACATCGGCCCCGAACTCGGCGCAGGCATTATGGCAAAGCTCCCGCTGGGCCGCTCCTTCGCAGTGTCTACCGAACTCAACTTCAGCTACCGCCATTACAGCTACGACGGCAAGTCCGACTACGGCAAGAACGAAGCCTCTATCGACGAAATGCTTTTTGAAATTCCGGTCATCGCCCAGTTCATTTTCGATGAAGACGGATTCTTTATCGGCCTGGGACCAAACCTCGGCCTAAAGATGAGCGGCGACTCCGAATTCAACCAGACAATAGACTTCGAAGGCACAAAGACCAAGGACAAGCGCTCCAACACGGTTCCGACCGTGGGCGTAGAAATCGGCGCCCTTCTTGACGTGGGCTGCGCCATCAACCGTTGGCTCGTTTTGGACCTCCGAGTTATCCAAAACTTTACAAACCTGTTGGATCTTGACCTGATTGCAGAATCCGCCCTGATGCATTCCAAGCTCTACACCATGCATGTGGGCTTCGGCGCAACGTTCCTGCTCTAAAATCGGGGCCTTTCGTTACGCCCCTTTATAGGTAAACAAAAATTTCCGCACTATTTTAGGCACTAGAATTTATTTTATAGGCGGACTTTACGTGCCCTTTTATTATAATTAGACTATGGATTTGAAGAGATTGAGTGTAGCGGTCGCCATGGCCTTGGCATTTTCGATGCCTGCCATGGCTCAAGATGATGATGATGAAGGTTGGGCAACTGCCCCTTCTGCCCAAAGTTCTTCTGGCGACGACCAGTCATACGACGGATCTACCGACAGCGAATTTGCAAACGACGAAGAATATGCTAGCGCATACGCCCGTTATAAAGCAGAAACGACCAAGAAATCCGAAATCAACCGCATGCGTAACGAAGGTTTCCAGCGCGCCGTTTTGCTCGGTATTCGCGCCCAGGGCGGCATCAACACCTTCTTTGGCGAAAACTCTGACGGCTGGAAGGTCGGCTACCAGGGCGGTGGCGGTCTTTTGCTCAAGATGAACTTCATGGTCAAGAACCTGAGCCTCGTGCCCGAACTGACCTTCAACTACAGACATTACACCTACGAACAGGACATGGATGCTTACACCAACGAAGCTAGCATCGATCTCCTCATGTTCGAAATCCCGATTATCTTCCGCTATACCTTCGAAGACTACGACTTCTACGTGGGCTTGGGTATCAATATGGGCCTCAAGTTGAACGGTTCGTCTGAATTCAAGACTAGCGGTGGCAAGCGCGAAAATACGGTCGCTACCTCCGGTATGGAAGTGGGCGGCGCCCTCGACATCGGTTACATGCTCACCCGCTGGGTCAGCGTGGATATCCGCGTGGTGCAGTGCTTCACCAGCCTCCTGAACAAGACGCTGGTTGCCGAAGAAGCCTTCTATGATTCTTCGCTGAACACGTTCTATACCACTCTCGGTATAAACTTCATGTTCTAATTCTTTTTGACTTATACAAAAAAAACGGAGCTCCAAAAGCTCCGTTTTTTTTTCGATATTCGCTGATTTAGCGAACGCTGATTGTCTGAAGGCCCGAGGCCGTCTTCAAGATATAGCGGCCAGCATTGCGGATTTCGATTTTCACGTTCGCAGTCGATGCTTGGTAACGGCCAATCACACGGCCCTGCATATCCATCAAGGTCACTTCCGAACCGGGCTTTACACCAGAGACGGAGGCCACACGACCTTCAACGGCAACGCCAATCTTTGCTGGCAGAGCACTACTGCGCTGAGCAACCGTCTGACCCGAAAGAGAATCGTTATCAAAGATATTCTTCACATCCACCTTGCAAGGCTTCATCTTTTCAATCGACTCGGACTGGTCCAGGTAGAAATTACTGAAGATGTTCATGTTGCTCATCGTAGTGCGACGGTCACAGAAGAAGATATCGATGTCGTAGGATTTTCCGACAACCAAAGGTTCCCCGTTCTTACCCTTCACGCGTGAAAGGTCTGCATAACCAGGGGCAGCCAAATGCGTACCACCCAAGTCGATTACAAGTTTTCCATCGATAAAGATCCAGATATCGTCATCGCCACGGACACCGAACTTTTGACCGTTCTTGTAAGTAAACTTGGCATGGCTTTCGAAACAGAAATGTTGGTTACGCCCAACTTTCGGAGAGAACCATCTCGTTTCAAAAGACATCGCGGACGCATTTATTCCAGCACCACCAACAAGCGTTTCATAGTCCTTGAACAGCGGCCAACCATCGGGAGCATCCATGGGGCAAGACCAACCCCATACGCAAAGTTCGCTTCCAGTTTCCGGTGCGCCCAAGTACTTTGTAAGAGGCGCCGTAAGGTCTTCACCATCGGCAAAAAGTCCAGAGCAATCAATACCCTTATCCCACGCAGGGCCTTTGCAAAGCACGTTCATCTTCGACACATTTTCGACCGAGTCAAGTGCTCGAAGTTTCGAGCCAATGAACACGGGACCTTCTGCGGTGCGCTTAGTTCTTGCAGCAGCAACCGGGCTCCCCACGACAACATCGGCATCCTCAGTTTGTTCAACAGGATAATAGCCGCCAATCACAGGTGCACCAGGAGATGTGTATGCATCCGACAAGAATTCCCACTTGCCCTCATTATTGAGCATAAACGGAATTGCCGAGCAAGTCGTTTCGTTCACGCCTTCGGTCGGATTAAACAACTGGTTAAAGTATTCCGACTTGATAAAGCACTTTTCACCCGTTTTAGAAAGGACCGGCTTATTGTCTGCGCCAAGGACACTGTCTACAATCCCAGGCGTCACACCAATACAAGCATTGATTGCCTCCATGGCAACAGTCTTATCGACATCCTGAGCGGCAGTACCCGAGAGAGCCTGGCAACCTTCGCCGCCCTGAGAATAGCAGGAGAACGCCGGATGAAGACTAGCATCGGTATCATAGACAATTCCCTGCAGTTCCACCGAGCAGATTCCATTTACTTCAGGATTTTTATTATACCAGAATGTCTTGGTCAAATCGTTTGCAACATAAAAGAGTTCTGTCGTCTTCTGAGCCTTAAACAACGAATCAAGATTCAAGCCTTTGGCAAACGAAAGCGCAGAGTTTTCTTTTCCGACAAAAGAAGCATTCGTCGGAATGGATTCTTCAAAGAAGACCGATGTAAACCAACCGCAATTTCTGTCATAGACTTTCACCGTAGACTTTACGCCAGAAGTTCCATTCACGATCACCGGAATTTCACCAAACCAATCTGCGGTTTGGGGCGGAAGCACATGCACACTATACACTTGTTCCGGAGCCTTTGTGCGCACCAGTGTGGAATGTTCCTTCTTGGGATTTTCGAAAACATAAATAGAATCGCTATCGTACAAAGAAAGGTCTATACCAAGCTTGGAGACGTAGTAGCCATAGCTACCATCGCTCACACTGAATTCTTCTGCATAAACATAGCGCACTGCACCATTGGTAAACGCAATCTTTCCATTAAGAGCTCTATAAAGCGTATCCGCAGAAAGAGTATCGTAAACCGTTTCCCTATATGGTACTGAATCAGGCACAGTATAGCTAACGACTGTATCCAACTTGACATTCGCCCTGATATACGGGACCTTCAGTTCGTCATGGGCAACGAACCACCCATCACTTGTCTTTTTCTGGAGTTTGACCGACTCGTTATTAGCAATGACGTAACTTGTTCCCCAATAATCCGGCGCCTTGAAGAATACCGTCGGAGCAGAGAGATCCCTATACATCAGGTCGCCTTTGTCAAAGTCGATATAGAGGTCTTCGTGATTATCAAAATCCTTTGCAGTGAAGATTCTTGAGGACTGGTAGGATTTTTCGTAAACGTAGCTCGCATAGCCCTCATCGTCGACAACTCTCTTTGCCGTGCTATCGAGAATGCTTCTGTAAAAACAGAACGGGGCAATTGTGTCACCCTGAAGGAGCGATTTGACCGGTCCAAAAAACCACCCATACTCATCCCTGCTCGAAATAGGGATATCACTTGTACCGATAGCCTTGACTACACCGCTATCATTTTTTGCCGTACAGCCAACAGACAGGTACAAATATTCCGAGGCACGGACAGATTTTTTCACATACACATTGCCCGTATAGTTCATTGCAAACGATACCGCCGCAAAACTGAGGGCCGCCACCAAAAACAATCGTTTCACGATTCCTCCTTCTAACAAAGTCTTCTTTTTACAAAGATAAAACAACAAAAGAAACCCGGCAAGGCCCGAGTTTCATTTTGTTTACATTAATTTGGTATTATTCGATTGCTACTGGAGTTTTCTTCTGAGTTGCTGGATTTCACGCTCAATTAGGCGCTTTTCAACCGCGAAGAAGTCTTCGTTCTTCTGGATTGCATTCTTGTAAATAGCATCGGCAAGTTCCGGCTCCCCTGCCAAAAGCGACAGCACGATGCAGTTGCGCAAGAAGATGTCGCCCATGTCGTTCATCTCGTAGCGGTCAAAGAAGTTCGCAATCAAGAGAGCCGCCTGCTTGTAAACACCCTGACGGGCAGCCTCGAGAATACCGAATTCATCGGCAAAGGCCCGCGGGAATGCATTCATGGAAACAAGGTCCATAGCCTTCATGTAAACCTCGTCGGAATCGCGACATTCAATCGGAACCTTGCGAATCCATTCCACAAAGTTTTCGCGGAACTTCTGATAACCTATAGACGCTTCAAGTTCGACTAGGCGCGGATTTTCGGACACGACGCTATCCAAGATAATGCTGTCGCCCTGGGCAATCGTATCAACCTTCACCAGCACGCGAGAGAACGAATCCTTCGCGGCAGCCGCTTCAAGTTCTTGCATGTAAGAAAGCAAGGCCGTCTTCTTGAATTCATCCTTCGGCTCTTCGAGCATCGCCTTCACGCGGGCAGGACGGCGCATCTTGTAGTCTTCAGGGTCAAGGTACTGCTGCCAGCAAACTTCGCAGCTATCGAACACATTCACGATGTGCGCTTCGGAGTGAACGAAGCGGGCTTCTTCAGCCTTGTTGTCGACCATCGGAATAAACAGGCTATTCGGCTTCACGCCTTCAAGCAGAGATTTAAGCATCTTATTCGTGAACAGGAAATTCCTTTCGCCAAAGAATTCCGGATCGCGGTGAATGCGTTTGAATTCGGCCACAAGTGCGGTATCGGTGGAGAAACGCCCAATGCCCTTCTGGAATACCGGCTGGTCGCTCGCAATCATGATGATGTCGGGTTCATCGGTCGACTTGTACAAGCTCACGTACGGGAATACTGTATCGAGCGCCTTCAGAATATTCAGGAACATCAAGTCGTTGAATTCATAAGTCTGAATCCACTGCACCCAAAGGGCACCCGGTTTCATGTAACGGCGCATCTTGGCGTAGAATTCATGCGCGAAGAGGCCTGCCACACCGCTCACCCACGGGTTACTGGGCACGCTGATAATCATGTCGTACTGACGGCGGTTCGTATGGAAGAACGTGGTCGCGTCATCAATAAAGATGTGAATGCGCGGGTCATCGTAGCCGCGGTAATTCCACGGATAGAATCCCTTCGCCAAATCCATCATGGCCTGCTCGATTTCCACACAATCGAAATCCTTGAGCAACGGGTCAGCGAGCAAGTAATGCGCGCCCATGCCGCTACCGAAGCCCACCATGGCGGCGTCGTACGGTTCTGTCTTCACGGCCATCGGCATGAAGGCAGTGGCAGCCTGCGTCAGTTCATCGCTTGAAATCGGAGATTCGCGATCCTTGCTCATGCTCGCGTCGGCCTTACCGTTCGTCTTCACATAGTAATGCACCGGCGATTCGTGGAAGCTGATTGTTGCCGTCTTTCCATCAATCACCTGAATCTTTTCATTCGGGTGCATGTTCTTGTAACTGCGGAACACGCCAGACGTAATGAGCGACGGATCAAACTTCACAAAGATGGCCGGCATAATCATCACGCACACCATGATATAGAACATCACACTGTAGCGGAAACGCTTGCGGTAAATCACCAGCAGCAAGAAACCAATTGCAAAGTCAAGCAAGGCAGCCGTCACAAGGGCGCCCTTGAGCTGCAAAAGCGGCAACAGCACAAGGCCACCGCCTGCAGAACCGATGATAGAGCCCAGCGTATTCCAGCCGTAGACCTTGCCAATCGGGGCTTCGCTTTTGAAGGCGCGAGTCAAAATCAACGTAATCAGCGGGAGCGTCATGCCTGCAAAGAAACTCGTAGGAATCATCCACAGCATCGAAAGCGCATACTTGAACAGGCTCCAGCAAACGTAACCGTCAGAGGTCGGATTGAAAATCTGGTTCGCCTCGTTCATCATGCCCCAGAAGGGCTGATGGAAGTACAGCGTGCAAAGTGCAAAGAACGCCATGAAAATCTGTGCCATCGAAAGCACAATCAAGCTGTCTTTCTTAAGCAACTTGCCGCTTACCGCAGAACCCAGCGCAAGTCCCAAGATAAAGGCCGAAAGCATCTGGTCAAAGCTATGGCTCGAAGACCCCAGCAACAGCGACAGCAAACGAATCCAGACAATTTCATAGACGAACGAAGTAAGACCCGTAATCGCCGCAATCCAGAACCAGGTGTTCTTCGGCGGCATGGCAAGTTTATGTTCGGCCACGTAGTCTTCGTCATGAACTTCGGGCGCATCGTCATCTTTAGGCGGCACCGGCGAAGTCGCAATACCGATAAAGCTGAATACCGCCGCGAGCAAGAAGTTGATAGAGGCAGCCACGCACAAGGTCGCATGGTTACCGATTTCAGGAATCAACAGGTAGCTTGTCGCCAAGATACCGATGGCAGAGCCCAAGCTGTTGGTAAAGTAAAGCATCGGGAGCGAAACTTCGGCGCCACTCTTGCGCATAAGTCCCGCGGCAATAAAGGGGAATGTCATACCGACCGCAATCGCAATCGGGAGCGTCGAGCCCGTGGCAAGTGCGACCTTCGCGATTTCAGCACCGCGCGGCGTCAGCGAAGCGGTCCATGCAGAATCGTAGAATATTCCGGTAAGCCAAATGTACAACGGGTGGTACGCTACCCCGCCAATACCGATAGCCAGTTCCACCAAGCCGTACCCCAAGAGCGGGCGCTTGGTTTTCTCGACCATCCTGCCTGCAATAAAGCTGCCTATGGCAAGGCCGCCCATGTAAATGCAGAGCGTGAGCACCTGGCCGTAGCTAGAATGCCCCAAGAAGAGTTTAAGGTAACGCGCCCACGAGCCTTCGTAAATCAGGCCCGCAAACCCGGACAGGGCAAACAGGAAATAGACGAGGAAGTTCATACTTCAATTATAACAAATGAATTGCCGCAAACAACTTGTCAACTCCAGTTTGCTCCCTATAACAAGAAAATCCCGGTTTTTGCCGGGATTTCGTCAAAATCTTGGTCTGTCAATTAGTTTTCTGCGTATTTCAGCATCTTACGGATGGTCCTGTCAATATCTTTTTCGACATTACTCCTTGACTTTGCCGCTTTCTTATAAAGGACATTCATGTCTTGCGACACGACAGAGATTCCTCTAAGGCATTCGTTGAATTCACTCTCGTTATCTTTTCTCAGTCTGTAAGCATACACATATTCATTTCCATTGCCGTCCGTTTCTTGTTCAAACTTTAAGTAATCAGCATATTCCATATTGCAATGAGATTTTTCGGGACGCGTCCTTAAGTAATAACCATGGCAACTTGTAACGCCATCAGAAACCACAAGGTCAATTTCCTCCTGCTCATACAGCTCAGGTTCTTTTATGATAAGCTTTTCATCAACCTTGTTTACCGTAAGCGTGAAGGTCTTTTCGCCGATCATAAACTTTCCACCATTCTTTGATCTTTCAATGACCTGAACACCATTACGTTCAGCCACTTCTTGAACTTCTTCCGGTTCGCTATAGGTAATTTCATTTATATACACATTGTCGTAACCACGTCCTGTAAGCTTATTGTAAAGCTGATACATAAAATAACTGTCCATATAATGTTGGGCATTCAGTTCAGCCAAATACCGGTCATAGTGATAGACTGCAGATGCAGACACCTTTCCCGGAGAGAATCTGTATTCCATGTCATAGTACTGGCGCTTTTTATCGGAACAATAGAGTCCGTCTTCATCATTGTAGCGGCACGCAGTGTATTTCCATGTGCCATAAAGATTGCCGGCAGATCCACCCACATAGATGTTCGCGCTATATTCTTCGTCTCCATCAACTTCATAAAGGTACAGCGAATCACCATGAAATTCATATCTGAAAGTATCGGAGCTTGGTGCCTGCAAAACAGACTTCCACACAGGGCTTTCATTTTCGACTACGCACTGATCCGCATAATATTTATCCGGTGTCATTACCAGCATTTTATTCGCTTCGTCTACAACCAGCGAGGCCGTTGCAGAAATAGTGCTCCCTGCATTAGACGAGCTGTCGTCTCCGCATGCAGTCATTAAAAAAGCGCTAGCGGCAAATACCGTTATAATTGATTTTCTCATGTTTCTCCTCTTAGTTTTTTTACTTCTGTTTTTCTGCGGTTTCGACGGCGACTTCGGCTTTTTCAGCCGCTTTTTCGGCAGCAACCTCAGCAGCCTTGATTTCGGCCTTCCACGGGGTAAGGCCAACCACGTTGTCCACCGGGAGCGAAAACGCGATTCCCTGACCCATGGTGTCAAGTCCCGCCTTCTGGTAAAGGGCATGCAAAACGGCATCCTTGATCTTGGCGTCCACCAGAATCATGACGATTTCTTTTTCGGGCTGAATCGCGATATGGAAAAACGACTCGGCTTCCTTGTTCGCCGTACCGCGGGCATTCAGAATCGTACCGCCGCGGGCACCGGCATCCTTCGCCGCTTCCATCACGGTTTCAGAGAATCCGGTATTCACAATACAAAAGATGACTTCGTGATTGAATCCGCTCATTTTTCGTTTCTCCGTACCGCATCGCGGTTGTCGCTTAAAAAGTTGAAGATGGACTTGCCGATAATGCTTGTCATCGGAATGGTATAGGCAATACCCTTGCCGCCCACAATCGTATTGAACTTTTCGGCAAGGCTATCGAGGGCTGCACGCAAATTGTTTTCGCCAATAATGCTAATAATCACGGCGCGGTCCGAATCGGCAAGGCCCATGGCTGTCGCAATTTCACGCGGGGCAGTTCCTTGGCCGAACAGCACCATCTGCATGTTCACGCCAAAAGACTGAATGTGGTCCATGTAAAAGTCCGCCTTGGCACGGCTCACCACCGTAATTAAAATCTTGAGGCGATTCATCGAAACCTTGGCACGCGTGCTCCCGCGCAACACCCTGTTTCTTATTTTCTTTTCTACATCCATGGCGCCCCCTACATAAAGTCGATAATCTGTTCGTCGTCGGCATCTTGAATGCGACGCATCATCATGCGGTTACGGAGCGCCGTCGAAACGGTCGCCCTGAAACCGAGCACCTGTATCGTAATCAAGGGCGTCATCGCGACCATCGCGACAATACCGAAAGCATAATTCAAAATCGAATCGCCACCGTCACGCAGGCCCGCGCATGCACCAATCGCCAAGGGCAGAATAAAGCTAGAGGTCAATGGACCGCTCGCCACGCCACCCGAGTCAAACGCAATCGCGGTATAAAGCTTAGGCACAAAGAACGAAAGCCCGAGCGAAATAAAGTAACCCGGAATCAGGTAATAAATAATCGGGAACCCGACAATAATGCGGATCATCGAAAGTCCGATCGAAATGCCCACGCCCACCGAAAGCGCAATCAGCATGGAACGCTTGGTCACCAGGCCACCAGTGACTTCTTCGACCTGCTTGTTCAGCACGTGCACCGCAGGTTCTGCAAGCACCACCACCAAACCAAGCACAAAACCAGCTACCACAAGCGCACGCGGCATGGCGCCCAGCTGCTTGCCCAGTTCAAATCCGATCGGCATGAACCCGACCGCAACTGCCGTTAAGAACACCACCAGTCCCACAAACGTGTACACAATGCCAAACGCCATCGGAATCAGCTTGGACCAAGAAAGGCGAAGCACCGTAATCTGGAGCAGCATAAAGAATATCACAATCAAGCCAAGTGCTACAAGCACTTCTTTTGCAACGCCCAAAATGACCGGCAAGAAGTTCATGCCGAGACTTGCATCAATCGAATAGGCCGATTCCGAAAGCTGATACGTCAAATCACCCTTCGAAAAGATCACGAGCCCCATGAGCGCAATAATCGGGCCCACCGAGCAAAGCGCAATCAGACCGAAGCTGTTCTCGTTTGCGTTTTTACCGCCAATGGCACCGGCCACACCCACACCGAGGGCCATGATAAAGGGAACCGTAATCGGGCCCGTAGTCACGCCACCCGAATCAAAAGCCAGCGGAACAAAGACATCTTTTCCGAAGGTGACCATGACCATGCCGAGCATGAACAACACGAGGTAGAAAAAGATGATGATTGTCGAAAGGTCTTTCTTGAACACGATCTTGATAATCGAAAGCGCCAAGAAGCAACCCACGCCAACACCAATTGTCGCAATCAAAAGCGTCGGTTCCACCGCCGCACGCACCTGCTCGGCAAGCACCGATAAATCGGGTTCCGCAACCGTAATGAGCACGCCCATTACAAAGCACACCGAAACAAGCAACTGCAGGCGTCTGGATTTGGTAAGGCCCGAACCCACATGTTCGCCCATCGGGGTCATGGCAAGGTCGGCGCCCAGGTTAAAAAGCCCGATGCCCACAATCAAGAAAATCGCACAAATAGAAAAAACAACAAGCTGCTTAAAGGACAATGTCACCAGCGGCGTACAAGACACCGCAAGCACAATCAGCGTGACCGGCAAGACCGAGCCAAACGCCTCTTTCAACTTGTCCAGCAAAATCTTAAACATTTGCGGGAAATATAGAAAAACGCAAGAAAATGCACATTTTTATAATTATTTTTCATAAAAATGCAACCGATGCAACTTTTAGGGCATCTAAAGGGTACAATGGACGAAAAAGTGATTCTTCAACACCTTAAGGACGGTAGCCGCGAAGCGTTAAGCCTGCTTTGGCAGGCGCACAGCGCGAACGTGCTGAACTTGGCATTCCGTATGCTCAAGGACCGCGACGAGGCCGAAGACGTTCTGATGGACATTTTTGTGCAGATTCCGAAGAAAATCCAGGGTTTTCAGGGGCAATCGGCACTGGCAACGTGGCTCTACAGGCTCACCGTCAATGAATGTCTTATGAAACTTCGGGCGCAAAAGCGCCACCGCGAACTCGAAGAAGAACACTTAGACACCATCGTGGAAGAGGCTCTCGGCAAAAACGAGGACTTTGACACGAGCAATTTCGATCCGGAACTTTTAGAAAAGGCCCTGAACACGCTCAACGCCGAAACGCGAAGCATGCTCTGGCTTAAAGACGCCGAAGACTTGGACGTGAAAGACCTGGCGGAAATCTACAGGATGCCCGAAGGAACCATCAAGGCACGCCTCAGTCGCGCAAGGAATTTGTTAAAAAAGGAGCTTAACCATGTCTAATAAAATTGACTTCTCGAAAATGGAGCGGCTCACTCCTCGGGCTGACTCGTGGGACAAAGTCTGCGCCCGCCTTGACGCCGAAAACGCGAAGAGCAAGATTATCCCTATCAAGAGCTGGTACAGCGCGATTCCGCTGGCCGCAAGCTTTGTGCTTGTGAGCCTGACCGCGATTTTGCCGTCTTTTACCAGCGATATCGAACAGGAAAATTCTGTTTCGACCGAATACGTTTCGATCAGCAATTCTGCACCGTCCGAAGTCCTGAGCTGGTACGAAAGCCTCGGGAATTCCGCCAGCGACGAATTCGAAACTTTGGAAGAAACTGTCGGCTTTAATTATTTAATCAAGGAGTAACTCTATGAACGGAAACAAACTCTTCGCGGCAAGTATCGCAATCCTTGCCCTCGCCCTGGGATTTTTCCTGGGAACACTTAAAGGCGGCTGTTGCTGTAACGGCATGGGCATGTCCTGCTGCAAAAAAGGCGCCCCTTGTGAACACAGCTCGATGAACGCCCCCTGCGACTGCACCAAGGGTCTCCCCTGTTCTTGCGAAAAGAACGGTCAACCTTGCCATTGCCCGAACTGCGCCAAGCATGGCCACAAGGGTCCGCATGGCGACTTTGACAAGGGTCCCGGTCCGAAATTCAAAGGCCCGAACTTTGAAGTAATCGATTCCTTGCTGCAGGTGACGCCGGAACAGAAGGCCGCCATCGAAGCCAGCCGCGTGAAAGGCGATTCCATTTTCAAGGAACTCCGCAAGCAAAAGCACGAAGCCGAAAAGGCCCTGGGCGCCGCCCTGGAAAGCAAAGATGAAGCAAACATCGAAGCCGCCAAGGCAAAGGTTCTTGAAGCAGACAAGGCTTTGCTTGAACACCGCATTAACGGAATGGCTGCTCTCGGCAAGATCTTGACCGCCGAACAGCTTGAAAAGTTCAACGCCTTCCACAAGGAACAGATGAAGAAGTTCCGCGAGCATAGAAAAGGCCCGCATAGCGAACACCATCACGATGGTCCGCACGGCAACCCGCCTCCTCCGCCTCCGGCTAACTAAGATTTGACTCCCTCAAAAAGCAAAAAGTCCTCGGCATCGCTGTCGAGGACTTTTCTTTATTTCAGCTATAGATCCTGCTCCTACGAACCTAATTCAACTATGGCTCTAAAGAGCCAAGTTTCATATATCGACTCGTTACACTCTCCCCAAAGAGGATAACTCAACTTGAGAACTAAAGTTCTTAGTTTCGTATAGCTCAGGATGACACGTTCGTGTCATTTCTTCATGAACGACAGGTTCTGCGCCACACGGAAAATTCCCTCGGCGCGGTGCTTATTGCTGGCCGATTCTCCGTTGAGATTCTCCAGGAACCGAGTCAGTTCCAGCACGCCGCCGCCCTGCTTGAGCACATGCACGGAACAAAGGGCAATTACGCCGAGCGAAGAATTGATGATATCCAAGTCGGTATTGGCAAGCTGGAATGCCGCCAGCTGGTAAGCGTCTTCCGTATTCACTTTGATCATTTTGTCAATATCGCCGAGAGTCGTAAATCCAAAAGACACGAATACGGCCAAGAAGCGCGAAAGCGATGTCTCGTTAATTTCGGCCTGGTTAATAGAAGCAATGCGTTTGTTCAGCGAATCAAACGGGCGTAGTTCCAAGTAATTGCCGAACGAATCTCCGTTCAACTCCACTTCGTCAAAACAACCCGAACTCACCAGAGATTGCACATGGCGGCGGTAATCGTTGATGCCTGAACGAATCAAGCAGAATTGTTCGTCGATCAATTCCAGCATTCCCGCCAAGCGATTCAAGTTGCGCAGGTATTCCTTGGGAACTTCGAAGCCCGACTTGTAACCCGTATCGTGGTCCAGTACCGCCCACACATGCTGCAAGGCCGTGCGCATCTGCACTTCGAAACGGATTTCGTTCATTTGCGGGTAAGCAGGATCAAAATATCTTTCTTTGGGCAAGCGACAAATAAAATGCAGCGAATTATAGCCGAAGCTGTGAATTTCGTGCATTTTGCGCTTGTCGATACTGTTATCCCAGTCGATTTCAAAAAGGCGGCCCACAAGGGCTGCGACTTTATCCACTTCGTCATTATAGAATGTAATGACGCGAACGCCCAAAATATCGGTCAAGTCGGAAAGGGAATTGTACTTGCCCGACTTGCGTTCGAGTTTGCCCGCAAGGCTATCTTCTGCCTTGACACGGCCTTCGATGGCGTTGATATAGATTTTATTTTCTTTGAAGCTGTCGCGAAGAATTCGCTTGACAACCCTCAGCAACTTTTCAAAAACAATACGTTGTTCGCGATACTCTTCCAGTATCAGCGCTTCTTTAGGCGGCAGGCGATAGTCCTTCTTCTCTTCGTCCATGCTCACCTTACTTCTTGAAAACCTTTTCGATGGTATCGACGAATTCGTCGTAAGCGAAAGTGCCCTTGAGGCTAGCAAGTGCACGTGCAAGCCCGCGGAAATGCCATTCGTGCGAAGCCTTGTCCTTGACACAGAACAAGTCCCACACCTTGTCGCCAATCGCCTGGTAATCACGGTAGATGGCGCGGATATTACTTAATTTATCTGCAATCGCTACGATTTTGACTTCGTTAGTCGCCGAAGATAAACGTTCAATTGCTTCTTCTTTGCGAAGGCGCCAACTTTCTTGGCGGCTTTTGCCTTCAAATTCAATGTCGGATTCGGCCTCGACAAGCTCAGCAATGCGCTTGCCGAATTCGCGTTCTACGTCCTTGAGCGTCACAGCGGTATCTTCTACCGTATCGTGCAATGCCGCGGCGGCCAGAAGTTCCTGGTCGCTAGTCATGGTGGCAGCAATCGAGACAGCCTCCATCGGGTGAACTATATACGGGAAACCCTTCCCCTTACGTTCTGCCCCCTGGTGCGCCTTGACCGCAAAAACAATCGCTTTGTCGAGAATTGATGTATCCATGCCACTAAATGTATATAAAAATTTTTCTATTTTTACCCTCGCAACAAATAACCGCGCAGCGGAAAGGATTAATCTATGTCGAAACTGACTGATTCTCAGGAATGGAAGGCCCTTGAGGCCCACGCCGAAGTCGCAAAGACCTGGCACATGAAGGAACTCTTCGCAAAGGACCCGGCTCGCGCCGAAAAGTTCAGCGCCGAAGCCTGCGGCCTCTTCCTGGACTACTCCAAGAACATCATCACCGACGAAACCATGGCCAAGCTCCAGGACCTCCTGAAGTCCGCCGGTTTCGAAGACATGCGCCGTAAGTACTTTGCCGGCGAAAAGATTAACACCACCGAAAAGCGCGCCGTGCTCCACACCGCGCTCCGCTACAAGGGTAACGATCCGATCTGCGTCGACGGCAAGGACGTGATGCCCGAAGTTCGCGCCGTGCTCAAGCACATGGAAGAATTCACCAAGCTCGTGCGTACCGGCAAGTGGAAGGGCCACACCGGCAAGTCCATCAAGTACGTGGTGAACATCGGTATCGGCGGTTCCGACCTCGGTCCGGTGATGGTGACCGAAGCTTTGAAGCCGTATGCCGACAAGCCGGCTGCTGGCGAATACTCTCCGGAAGTCTACTTCGTTTCTAACATCGACGGCACCCACATGGCCGAAACCCTCAAGAAGGTGAACATCGAAGAAACGCTCTTCATCGTTGCTTCCAAGACCTTCACCACTCTTGAAACCATGACCAACGCCGAAACTGCTAAGGCTGCAGTTCTCAAGGCTTTCAATGGCGACGAAAAGTCCATCGCCAAGCACTTCGTGGCTCTGTCCACCAACACCGAAGCCGTGTCTGCCTTCGGTATCGACACCGCCAACATGTTCGAATTCTGGAACTGGGTGGGTGGCCGTTACTCCCTGTGGTCTGCAATCGGTCTTTCCATTGCTCTCCGCATCGGTTTCGACAACTACATGAAGCTCCACCAGGGCGCCTACGAAATGGATCAGCATTTCAAGACTGCTCCGGTCGACAAGAACCTCCCGGTTATCCTCGCCCTCATCGGCGTGTGGTACAACAACTTCTTCGGCGCTTCCAGCTATGCCATGCTCCCGTACGACCAGTATCTGCACCGCCTTGCCGCCTATTTCCAGCAGGCCGACATGGAATCCAACGGCAAGACCGTTGACCGCGATTCCAAGCGCGTGAACTACCAGACTGGTCCGATCCTTTGGGGCGAACCGGGTACGAACGGCCAGCACGCCTTCTACCAGCTGATCCATCAGGGCACCAAGATGATTCCTTGCGACTTCATCGCCCCGGCCAACAGCCACAACAAGGTCGGCGACCATCACCAGAAGCTCCTCTCTAACTTCTTTGCACAGCCCGAAGCCTTGATGAACGGCAAGACCCTCGCCCAGGCTCAGGAAGAACTCCGCAAGGATGGTAAGTCCGAAGAAGAAATCGCATTCCTCGCCCCGCACAAGGTGTTCGAAGGCAACAAGCCGACCAACTCCATCATGATGGACTACGTTTCTCCGGAAACCCTCGGCGCCCTCATCGCCATGTACGAACACAAGATCTTCACGCAGGGCGTGATCTGGAACATCAACAGCTACGACCAGTGGGGTGTTGAACTCGGCAAGCAGCTCGCCAAGAAGATCCTTCCGGAACTCGCCAAGGCTGACGCTGAACTCAATCACGACAGCTCCACCAACGGTCTTATCCGCTGGTTCAAGGCTCACCAGAAGTAATCTGAAGGGCGGGCCAAACGCTCCCCAAATTTAAAAGGCCGCGACTTAAATGTCGCGGTCTTTTTTATGCGTTCGACCCTAGCATTTCTCGCGTAATTTGTTATAATTTTTACATTGGGTTATCTAAGAAAGGAGAATGCCTGCTATGAGAGCAAGCAATATTTTTACGGACAAAATTATTTCTGCCTTTGTCACGCTTACGTTGACAAGTTTCTTCTTGTGCGCATGTGGCGACGACAAGTCCGGAAGTTCAAACCCGGCAGACCCCGTTCCGGCAGATTCTACCGAGAACACCTCGATTCCCGCCGACTCGACCAAAGATGCTGCCAAAGATTCCACTAAGGATTCAACGGCCGACAGCCTTTCTACTGAAGACGATATCACGCACACGATTAGCGGGTACATCAACCGCGGGCAAATGGAAATCGGAACCACAGTCGTTCTGCGCGAACTCGACAGCAACTTGAACCAAACAGGCGTCGTCTACCGCGGAGCCATACTCGACTCCCTCGGTTACTATTCCATTCCAGACGTAAAGCTCACCCAGCCTTACGTTCATGTCGAAGCCCTCGGCAAATTCAACACCGTTTGCCACGAAATCGTCAGGAATTCAGGCGAATACTTCGGCCCTGTAGAGGCTTACGCCGACATCCGCAAGGGCGATTCCATCGACGTGAACCTTCTAACGCTCATGCAAGCGACGAGAGTCACCCGCTACATGGATCGCGGTCTTTCGTTTGATTCAGCCATGGCCGCATCGCAGGCCGAAATTTCAAAACTTTTCATGCTGGACACCCTGCAAGAAGACTTCAACAAATTGAACATGGGAACCTCCCAAAGCGACAACTATTACCTATTGGGCGTCACCGTTCTTATCGAAGGCTTTTACCCAACCTCCAACTTCGAGAATTTCTTGGAAAGGGATTCCTGGGACGATGGCTTGTTGGGCTCGGCCTGGAAAAACGCATACAACGTAGCTAACGAAACCGATTGTTTCAAGTTCTCGGAAAACACCCAAAAGTTCCATTACAGAGTCGCCCGCGGATACGCCAGGACATACCTCAAGAATATTTGGGAAGCGAAGGCCAAGCTCGGAGAATGCACCGCCGCGAACTACAACGAAATCAAGAGCGTCGCCTACGATTCGACCTACCTCATGTATTGCGATTCTTCAATGTGGTCCTATGGATCTTGCAAGACCTTAGACAAAATCACTTTGCCCGCTATCATCGACACGACTCCAGGGAAAGTCATTCCCGGGCCGTATTGCACAGACACTTATTACTACTGGAAAGATTCCAGCTGGACTGAAGCCGACAATGTCTCGAGAGGCCTCAAGCTAGCCTGCGTGCCGCAAACCGCAGGCACCTACGGCAAGAGCGGCAAGAAATGTTATTCTTGCAATGGCAACCGCTGGAAAGAAGAAGACGAAATGGAACCGTGCGATGCATGGCTTGCCGCCGTCGAAAAAGAAAAGGCAAAGGACGAAGAATAAGGGGGAAACATGCGAAACACTTTTTTGGGCAAAAGCAGTCGTACATTCTTAGCCTTTATGGCAAGCACACTCGTTGCAGGCAGCATTGTTATCGGCTGCGGCGACGATACTTCTAGCAAGCCGCAAGAAGAAATCTCTGACGAAAAAGACATTGACAAAGAAGCCGACAAAGACAACGGAAAAGAAACCGACGGAAAGGATTCAAAAGAAGAACTGGGCGATTCTACCGATGTGTTGGACACGTTCAAACTCGACCAGTTTGTAGGGGTCTACAAGCACACTAAATGGACAGAAGGCGCCTTACTTGAGATAAGTCCTTCCATGGAACTGACTGGCCATGAATTCACGGCAAAAGCCGATTGCGACTCTTGCCCGTTCGTTTTCAAGAATCTGAAATTGCAGACGCCCTATGTTCTCTTTACCACCCAGAACAGGGCATCGCGCGCCAATTCCTCTTACACCTTTGTAGACCTGAGCCGCGCAGATACCGCCTACGTAAACGCGCTTACCTTGCTAGAATGCAACCGAATCATCAAGCTCATCAAAGAGGGAGCAAAGCCTGAAGAAGCCGAAAAACAGGCCCAGCAAGAAGTGCTTAAAGACCTGTTAGGGGACACTCCTAAATTAAAACTTTCGAACCAGATTTCTGGTACCGAAAAAGATTCCACCACCAAGACAATCAATACATTATTCCCTTTCGGCAACATGCTTTTCTACGATGGCTACGAAAAAGCTTTTGAAGAAACGGGCAAGTGGGAAACCGATTCCCTAAAAATCAAACTCGCCGACGACATAGCCAACCGCTATATGTTCGTCAACGATGACGAAAACCCCAAACCCGAAAGAAAAATCGCCACCGGCATTTACGCGCGCATTTACGGATTTGGCGAATGCAGCGACAAGAACATCGATTCCGTGACAATACTGAAAGACGAACGCAGCAGCTACAACAAGAGTCCGTTCCTCTGTAGCAAGGAATACGGATGGTACGTTCCTAGCCTAACCTTCCAAGACATCTATGGTTGGGAACCGGGTCACGACGGCGAGATCAGAAAAGGCAACTTCTACAAATCCTTTGAATACGCCTACGATTCCATTCTAGGCGAATGGACCTCCGAAATTCCGCGCGAAGGAATCGCCTGCATCACGTCGAACTTGGGACAAGTCATCAAGAGCAATGATCCATTCTTCGCTTCACCGATGTACGAAATTTGCACCTATTCGGACATGGGTCAGACATTCTGGAATACCGCCACAGAATCTCAATACTACACCCAGGGCCTTGAATGCGACACAACAGGCAAACTGCAAAGGACGCTTGTTGACTCGACCGTAAAACTCATTTGCGACAACGGAACATTCCGTAAGCCGACCGATGCCGAAATCTATTCCGAAGGCCTCGAATGCGATTCCACAGGAAAGATTCAAAAGAGCCTCATCGACTCAACGGTTGAACTCTCTTGCTCAAATGGTGTATTCAGAATCGCGACCGCACTTGACCAGCGCGAAGACCTGTTGATCAAAGAAGCGGAGCTTGCCCCCTGCGGCGAAGAAGAATCCTTCCGCAAAGGATTAATCGACACCACCATTTACTACCACTGCTATCGTGGAGACTTGTCCGTAGCAGACGATTTTGACTTGGCCATGGGCCGCGGCTGCAACGCCGACAACGTAGGGTATTTCAAGTACCAGAATTCCATTTACAACTGCAACGGATTCATCTGGAAATACGCTAGCGATTCCCTGGTAATCGATTCCGTTACTGACGAACGTGACGGCGCCGTATACAAAACCGTCGGCATCGGCGATCAGGTTTGGATGGCCCAGAACTTGAACTACGCCATTGATTCCAGCTGGAGTCCCAAGCCTTACATAAGCTATTTAACCGACACCGTTTGGACCGCCGACAGCAGCAGCAAATACAGCGATAAGTACGGACGATTCTACCAGTGGAGTTCAATTCTCGGAGCCGCTCCGCAAGAAGAACATATTTGCCCGACAGGATTCCATATCCCCACGAACAAGGAATGGGAAAAACTGGTTGACTTCTCGAAAAAGTGGTTCAAGAACAAGACGGCTATTAAAATCTTCGCTGCTAGCAAGTCTCTCGAATACTCCGACGGCCTTGAACGCGGCGACAATCTTCTCGGCTTTTCCGCCTATCTGATTGGTTATAGAAACCAGAACGGTTTCTACAACGGCTGGCTTTACAGCACGCTCATGTGCAGCCAAGACAGCGAAGACGACTTCTCGTATGTCTACATGATAGGCCGCGACAATTCCATGGAATTCAAGGCTGCAAAACAAAAGCAGACGTTGAGCTGCAACGTCCGCTGTGTTAAAGACTAGCTGGTTTTAGACTAGCAGGATTTTTTCTTGTCGCGCCAGGCGAAAATATTGGCCAGCACCGTTCCGCTGATGGAATGGTAGGCGCAACTCAAGGCGCAGGGCACCATGCAAAGAACCGCAGCAGGGTTCTTCGCCACGTTTTCGGGATCCGCAAAGAAAGCCATGGCAAGCACGGTCGCCATGCCGGCATTCTGCACGCCGACTTCAATTGCGATAGTACGCTTCTTGGCGGTATTGAACTTGAAGAGTTTACCCACGCTGTAGCCGAGCACATAGCCCAGCGCATTGTGGCAGAACACCACTGCAAGCACCAAGAAAATCAGGCCGAGGCCATTTGCGAACAACTGCGGACGCACTGTCACAACGACACCGCCCACAATCATCATCAGGCCAATCACGCTCACTGCAGGCATATTCGACTGGATTTCTTTAAATACGGCGCGCTTGCCCAAGAAGTAGTTGCAAAGGAACCCGATGGTAATCGGCGCAATCGTCACATAAAGAATATTCAGGAACATCCCTTTCGCATTCACGTCAATGCTTGTGTCGGCAAGCCACAGCACAAGCAGCGGCGTCATGATAGGAGCAAGAAGCGTGCTGACCATGGTCATGCTCACCGAATAAGTCACATCGCCGCGGGCCAAGAAACTCATGACGTTACTCGAAACACCGCCCGGGCAGCATCCTACCAAAATAATACCCACAGCCAGATACGGATCCAGCCCGAACACCTTCGAAAGCCCGAAAGCGACAAACGGCATGATCGTGTACTGCGCAACCGCACCGAGCAAAATATGGAGCGGCTGTTTTAGCAGATTGCGGATATCATCTGTCGAAATGGTAAGGCCCATACTCAACATGATGACGCCGAGAATGATGGAGGATACATTCCCGTGAACCCAGCCGAAAGCGACCGGAACGAAGAATGCGACTATTGCGCTTGCGATGACAAAGGGGGAAGCGTAGTTAGAAAGCAGACGGCAAAATGCCTTGATTACCTTAAACATGCTTTAAATATAAAAAGACCGCAGCGTTTTTGCTACGGTCTGAATTTCTATGGATCCTATCGCGTCCTTACGGACGCTCCAGGATGACTCTTTGATGCAAAGGCCCTTCGGCAGGCTCAGGGACCTTTCGCGTTTATTCAGAATCTTTCACGCAACGGACTGATGACCCGAGATCTTTGAAAAAGTAATCCAAATCAGCCACATCAGAATAATTCCACAACGATACACCGTATGCGCCGACGTCATCGCCTTCTGTAGAACTCCAGAAAAGAGTTCCCACACCATCATTACTAAATGACAATCCATAAAAAGGCGCAGAAGAAGCCTTCCCTGCCGGTAAAGCTGAGAAGCCGAAATCGTCAACGCCGTTGCCGTCTTTATCCCAGCCGGTGATGGACTTGAGACGTTTACCCGCCGACACAGCGCCCCCAAGGGTATCAATCAATGTGCTCCACTCCTCTTTTGTCGGCAAATGCCAACCGTCAAGGCAAGCGCCCTGCACGGCGGCCTCCCAATAGTAGAGGCGTCCAGCCACATTACAGTTGGCAGTATCATTGTCAATGCACCAACTTGCGCCTTTCAAGCCGGGGGTTGCCACGCTGTCGGCGTAATTCAGATTTTCGGCCATCCAGACTTGGTCACCTATTTTTACAGTCTTGTAAACATTGCCATCGCGAGAATCCTTAACGCTGTCGTATGCAACAT
The DNA here is from genome assembly GCF_900316465.1 of uncultured Fibrobacter sp. Lineage (NCBI taxonomy): Bacteria > Pseudomonadati > Fibrobacterota > Fibrobacteria > Fibrobacterales > Fibrobacteraceae > Fibrobacter > uncultured Fibrobacter sp. The sequence goes on from NZ_ONDD01000011.1 coordinate 27,076, forward strand.
CCGGATTCAGACGGACATCCTTCGGCACATCCCAGCTCCAATCCTTCAAAGTCAGTTCCTTGTCCTTGATGCAACGTACAGAGAACGCGAGTTTCTTGTTATCACTTCCCCAAGTAGCCGTTGGATCGCCGTCAATCAAGCCCATCTTATAAGCCGTTTCTTGACGGTCCTCTTCAGCCATCCAAAAGTAAGCACTGTTCTTGCCGGCATATCCCCCCACAATATTGCGATAGCCTGCAGGAAGTGCAGAAAAGCCATAATCGTCCGTACCGTTCGACCCATCATCCCACCCGGTCCGCGACTTGATTATAGCCGTCACAAGTGGATATGTACCCACTGTATAAACAAAGTCGTCCATTTCTTCATGCGACGGCAGATGCCAACCGCTAGGGCATACCCCCTGCACGTTTCTTCTGGGCAAGCCACACAAACTGCTGCCGCATTCCTTTTCTGATTTACCGACCGCCGCCGCCCAAGTGTAGAGGCGACCGTACGTTTCGCAGTACTCGGACGAATCGTTATAGCAAAAACTATTTTCCGTTTCATAATTCAGGTTTTCTGCCATCCAGGTCTGGTCGCCGATTTTAACGATTCTGTAAGTTTGACCATCCCGTTCGTCCACCAATACCGTATCTGGCAAAGCATCGGCACTGCTACTCGATTCAACCACATCGTTGCTACTGCTTGATTTAACCACATCGTTGCTACTGCTTGATTTAACCGTCTTGCTGCTGGACACCGGCGCAACGCTTGACGAAGAATCACTTGCTTCAGGCTTGTCAACGGAACACACGTTATCTCCACTACAGGCCGCAAAAAGAATCGCAAGACCAAACGAAACTATAAATCTTTTCATACATACTCCCCTTTGCTCCGCATGGAGCCAACCTTCATTAACGAAGATTTCTAGAATAAATATACATATCGTTTTTTCAGGAGAATCCAGAAATATCAACAAAAAATCCCCGACTAAGTCGGGGATGACACTAAGGGTGGGGCCGAGTTTACTTAACCACAATATTCACGAGCTTGCCCGGGACCACGATGGACTTCACGACGGTCTTGCCAGCCATAAACTCTTTCATTCTGTCGTTGTCCATGGCGAGCTTTTCGAGGGCGGCCTTGTCCATGTCCTTCGCGACAGATGCCTTCGCGCGGACCTTGCCGTTCACCTGGAACACGACTTCCACGGTGTTTTCCACAGCCTTGGAGTGGTCAGCTTCCGGCCAAGCGACGTTCGTGAGCGATTCGTTGTGACCGAGGATGCTCCACATTTCTTCGGCGATGTGCGGGGCAAACGGGTGCAGCAACTTCACGAAGGTTTCGCACGGTTCGCGGTAGCGCTTGTCCATCTTCATCATTTCGTTGTTGAAGATCATCAGCTGGCTAATCGCGGTGTTGAAGCTCATGTTCTCGATGTCGCTCGTGACCTTGATGACGGTCTGGTGCATCACCTTTTCGATGGCTTCGGGAGCGGTTTCGTCCACAAAGACCGGGGCTTCATCAGAATCGCCCACCACGGAGCGCCAAGCGCGGCCGAGGAAGCGGTTCATGCCTTCGATGCCCTTGGTCTGCCACGGCTTCACTGCATCGAGCGGACCCATGAACATTTCGTACAAGCGAAGGCTGTCAGCACCGTAGTCGCGGACAACATCATCGGGATTCACGACGTTCTTGAGGGACTTACTCATCTTAGCCACAATCTGCTTGAGTTCGATGTCAGTACCCTTCTTGAAGTACTTGCCGTTCTTTTCTTCCACTTCGTCGGTCGGGACCTTGGAGCCAGCGGCATCTTCGTAAGCGAAGGCAAGAATCATGCCCTGGTTGAAGAGCTTCTGGAACGGTTCGTCGGTAGAGACGAGGCCGAGATCGAACAAGACCTTGTGCCAGAAACGGCTGTAGAGCAAGTGAAGCACGGCGTGTTCGGCACCACCCACATAGAGGTCAACCGGCATCCAGTACTTTTCAAGTTCCTTTGCCACAAATGCGTCGCCGTTGCAAGCGTCGATGTAGCGGAGGTAATACCAGCAAGAGCCAGCCCACTGCGGCATGGTATTCGTTTCGCGGATACCCTTGCGGCCGTTCTTGTCGGTCACCTGGAGCCATTCGGTAGCGTTGGCGAGCGGAGACTGTCCGCCGTCACCCGGCTTGTAATCCTTGAGTTCCGGCAACAGCACCGGCAGTTCGGAATCATCAACAGTAGAGATTTCACCATCTTCCCAATGGATAATCGGGAACGGTTCGCCCCAGTAACGCTGACGGCTAAAGAGCCAGTCGCGGAGCTTGTAGTTCACGGTGGCCTTACCGATCTTGTTCGCTTCGAGCCATTCGATGACCTTCGCGATACCCTGCTTCTTGTTGAGACCGTTCAGGCAGAGCGTTGCATTTTCGCTATTGATGTAGGTGCCGTCGGCAGCCCAGCAAGCTTCGCCAGCGAGAACCTTCGGGCGAACATCTTCGGGGCAGCTTGCATCCGGTTCCATAATGCAGATCACCGGGAGGTTGAACTTCTTCGCGAAATCGAAGTCGCGAGTATCGTGAGCAGGCACAGCCATGATAGCGCCAGTGCCATAGCCCGTCAAAACATAGTCAGCGACCCACACCGGAATCTTCGTGCCGGTAAGCGGGTTCACGGCATAAGAACCAGTGAACACACCGGTCTTTTCCTTAGCAAGTTCCGTACGGTCGAGGTCGCTCTTCAAAGCGGCGGCGTGCACGTATTCTTCCACAGCGGCCTTCTGTTCGGCAGTCGTGAGTTCCGGCACCATGGCGTGTTCAGGAGCCACCACCATGTAGGTTGCACCGAACAGCGTATCGCAACGGGTCGTGTAGACGCGGAGCTTCTTTTCGGTCGGCTTGCCGTTTGCGTCGGCAATGGCAAAATCCACTTCGGCACCGAAGCTCTTGCCAATCCAGTTCTTCTGCATGTCCTTCACGCCCTGCGGCCAGTCGAGCTTGTCGAGGCCCTTCAGCAAGCGGTCGCCATACAGCGGAATGCGCATGAGCCACTGCTTGAGGTTACGGCGTTCCACTTCCTTGGTGCCGCACTTTTCGTGAGAACCATCGTTCAAAACTTCTTCGTTAGCGCACACAATCTTGCAGTGCTTGCACCACCACACCTGAGCATCGGCGTAGTAAGCGAGACGCTTGCCGTCCTTGTACTTGCGGACTTCGGCAGCACCCTTGGCTTCGACGTCAGCCGGAATCGGGAGTTCTTCAATGGGGCGGCCCTTCTGCTGGTCTTCATCGAACCAGGTGCCGTAAAGGCGCTTGAAAATCCACTGCGTCCACTTGTAATACTTCGGGTCGGTGGTGTTGACTTCCTTGTTCCAGTCATAGCTCAAGCCAAGGCGCTTGATCTGGCGGCGGAAATTGTCGCAGTTCTTCTTGGTGGTAATGGCCGGGTGCGTACCGGTCTGGATGGCATACTGTTCAGCGGGAAGGCCAAATGCGTCCCAACCCATCGGGTGGAGCACATTGAAACCGCGGCTGCGCTTGTAGCGGCAAATAATGTCGGTAGCGGTGTAACCTTCGGGGTGGCCCACATGGAGGCCTGCGCCACTCGGGTACGGGAACATGTCCAGGCAGTAATACTTGGGCTTGGACTTATCGGTGCCCGTCTTGAAAGTCTGATGTTCTTCCCAGTAGGCCTGCCACTTGGTTTCGATCTCTTGCGGATTATACTTAGCCATAGTTCTATCCTTTTAATTTTTTCGGGCATAAATTTAGGAAAATAAAAAGCCCCGCATTGCGAGGCTAGCTATATATCACCCAGATTTTAATCGGTAATTTTAAAGTTGCTCCATTCACCATTGAGACATTCGTACGATACCGTATCTTTTTTGCCTGGAGTCTCCTCAAAAATATTCCAAGGTACATCATTATACCATACCGTATCGCCCTTACTCGGAATCACATCAAAGTCATTTTTGTAAAGGCGGCCGCAGACATCGAAACACCAAGGTTCTTTTTCATACCATGTTCTCCTACAATAGTATTGTAAAGAATATTGCAAACGCACTTTAATAAAGTCCATATTTTCAAAAAGATTTTTTTCTTAAATTTTTACACGAAATCACACAAAATTGCACAAAAAAGGAAGCCCCACCACTTGCGTAGCAGGACTTCCCGAGGTGTTTGATGGACTCCTAACCCTCAAAACACTATTATTGTAAACAAAGTTACAATAAAGGGTATCCATTGACAAGGGGTGCAACTGAATTTATTTTATACAAAAAACTTACACTCCATTTCGCTTTTTTTGTCCACAATTTTTACACAAATTAAAACACTTCTTGTGTTTATTTTTGCACATTTCTTTCGGAACTCGCTCAAAAACGTTATTTTATAAGAAACCCGAGCAAAAAAAAAATCCCTGGCATAGCCAAGGATTTTTTTATAGTTAAAAGCAATTACACTTTGTCGAGAGCCTGAGTCAAGTCGGCAATAATGTCTTCGACATTTTCGATACCGACGCTGAAACGGATCAGGTCAGGAGCAACACCAGCTTCAATCAACTGTTCGTCGCTAAGCTGACGGTGAGTGTGGCTTGCCGGGTGCAGCACGCAGCTACGGGCATCGGCCACGTGAGTCACGATGCAAATCATCTTGAGGCTATCCATGAACTGGATAGACTTTTCACGACCGCCCTTGATGCCGAACGTGAGAACGCCGCACGGGAGACCGCCCTTAAACTGCTTCTGGGCGAGTTCATAATACTTGTCGCCTTCAAGACCAGCGTAGTTGACCCAAGCGACCTTCGGGTGGTTCTTGAGGAACTTGGCGCAAACGAGAGCGTTTTCGCAGTGGCGCGGCATGCGGAGGTGCAAGGTTTCAAGACCCACGTTCAGGAGGAACGCATTCTGCGGAGACTGGATGGAACCAAAGTCGCGCATGAGCTGTGCAGTAGCCTTCGTGATGTAGGCTCCCTTGCCGAAAGCCTTCGTGTAGGCGAGACCGTGATAGCTCGGATCCGGTTCGGTGAGGCCCTTGAAACGGTCGTGGTTTGCTTCCCAGTCGAAGTTGCCGCTATCCACAATGCAGCCACCCACAGCCATAGCGTGGCCGTCCATGTACTTGGTCGTGGAGTGGGTCACGATGTCAACGCCGAATTCAATCGGGCGGCAGAGAATCGGGGTCGGGAAAGTGTTGTCCACAATCATCGGAACGCCGTGCTTGTGGGCGAGATCGGCAAAGCGCTTGAGGTCAAGCACCTTACCAGCCGGGTTGGCAACCGTTTCGCCGAAAACGCACTTGGTGTTCGGGCGGAAAGCCTTTTCGATTTCTTCGTCAGAGGCATCCTGGTCAACGAATGTGCATTCGATACCGAGCTTCTTCATAGTGACGCTGAAGAGGTTGCTCGTACCGCCATAAATGGCAGAAGTGCTGATGAAGTGGTCGCCAGATTCGCAGATGTTGAATACGGCGTAGAAGTTTGCAGCCTGACCGGAGCTCGTGAGCATGGCAGCGACACCACCTTCGAGAGCAGCAATCTTATTGGCGACAGCGTCGTTGGTCGGGTTCTGCAGACGGGTGTAGAAGTAGCCACTGGCCTTCAGGTCGAACAAGTCAGCCATGTCATTGGTGGTTTCGTACTTGAACGTGGTGCTCTGGTAGATGGGGAGGACGCGCGGTTCGCCGTTTTTCGGCTGCCAGCCACCCTGAATGCAAAGAGTTTCGATTTTAGACATTTTTTTGCCTCTTGTTAAAAACTTATCTATAGATAGTAGCTCATTTGGGGCGACTAACATATTTCATTTATGGTTAAATATAGAAAAACACTATCGCTTGGCAATGCACTTATGCAAATATCTGCATATATAATTCCGATATCTACCTATAGTTTTTTACTATAACTAGAATTTCACTAAAAAACACCATAAAAAGCTACTTTTGTGTTCAATGATACCCTCTCGCAACAGTCTCACCTTTTGGCATTTGCTCGCCATTATTACCATCACCTTTTGGGGCACGAGCTTCGTAAGCACGAAGGTGCTCTTGAATCATGGTTTTTCGGCAGTGCAAATCTTCTCGTTGCGTTTTGCGATTACCTACTTGATCCTTTTGGCGGCAAGTCACAAGCAATTCCGCAGCCAGAACTGGAAGCATGAACTGATTCTGTTCATCAGTGGCATTACCGGATGTACACTTTACTTTTGGACCGAAAATACGGCGCTTTCGTTTTCGCCGTCGAGTAACGTGGCGCTCATTATTTGCGCGAACCCGTTACTCATTCTGATTCTCGGAAGCATTTTCTATAAAAGCGAACGCCTCGGCAAGCGACAAGTTCTAGGCTGTCTTGTCACATTCGTTGGCATGGTATTGGTGGTTCTAAACGGCAAATTCGTCTTGAAGCTTTCGCCCGTGGGTGATCTGCTCGCCTGCAGCGCCGGAGTCATGTGGGCAATCTATTCGCTAGTCGTGAAGCAATTGAACGGCAAGTACAATTCGCTGTTCATTACACGCAAGATGTTTTTCTACGGAACCCTGATGTCTATCCCCGCCCTGTTTATCGAAGCACGAGGCGATGTGTCGAAAGTGCTTGATATTCCTTGGCAGAACTTTATGGAACCCGTCGTCGCTTTTAACTTTCTGTGCCTTACGGTATGTTGCTCCCTGTTCGGATACCTTATCTGGAACAACGTGCTGAAACAGCTCGGCACAGTTCTTGCGAGCAACTACGGCTACGTAGCGCCCTTGATTACCATGATTACGGCTGCAATTGCTCTTGGCGAACGCATTACGCCCATTGCCATCGTGGGCGCAGTGGCTATTGTCGCAGGCATGATTCTAGCCGAATTCAAGCGAAAATAATTCTGTACTCAGATTTCAGTAAAACGGTCTACGATAGTACCGTCGGCAAGCGTCACCTTGCTTTCAAAATCTTCGCGGTCACGCACCCATAAGGTCCCCTTCGGGTGGTCGGGCGTTTCGTATTCGCTGCGATAAACCACGAGCGGTTTGACCGATTCACAGTCAAGAGCGTCGGCGGTGACGACGGTATAAATCATCGTTTCTTTTTTGTAGTGACGATACTTGTGACCGGCAATTGCTTTTGACATAGATTGCTTCGTTCCACTCACAATGACGTTTATTTTTCTAGAAATTCCATTAGTTTCGGCATGAGCGCGGTCGCATCTTTTACGCCCATGTCATAAAGTTCCACAAGCTTTGACTTGTCCTTTTCGAGGCGCGAAATCTTGAATTCGGCGCTCGGACGAATCATGAACGCAGAGCCCTGAGCGACACGTTCCTCTAGCGTGCGCAAGCACTGGTTGTAACGAATGTGGCGGTTCCTTGCCGCTTCGATAAACTTCGGGTACTTGCGGTAGAAAAGCTTGAACAGGGGAATCATGGAGTTCGGCTTCTTGACAAAGCCTTCGGGCTGTGTGACGATAACGACCTGCTTTTTGTAGCCCATGCCCGTAAATACTTCGAACGGAATACTGTCGCCAACACCGCCGTCCAGAAGTTTCATGCCGTCGACTTCGACGATATGGCTCATGAGCGGAAGCGAGGCCGAGGCGCGAATTTTGTCCATGTCTTCGGGCTTGTCCAAATCGCGTGTGAGCAAATATTCGGGGCCGCCTGTTTCCAGGTTCGTAGCGACCGCATAGAATTTAGTTTCGGCCGTATTCTCGCGGAACTTTTCAAAGTCGAACGGATCGACCACGCGCGGGATTTGATTGTAGCAATAATCCAACTCGAAAAAATCACCGGTGCGGATCAGGTTGCCCCAGCTCATGTAACGTTTGCTTGCCGAATGAACGGTGTCGAGACGCTTGTTGCGTTCACGCTGTTCCGACAGATAGCTACAAAGGTGAGTGGCACCTGCCGAGGTTCCGGCACATGCTCCAAACTTGATTCCGTTATCTAAAAATACGTCCAATACGCCGGCCGAATACGCACCGCGCATGCCGCCGCCTTCAACAGCAAGCGCAATATCCTTATACATCGCCATTAGGCATTCTCCATGAGCCACAAATAATCTTTCGGATGTTCCACGAATTTTTCAGGATGCAACTTGTGCTTTGCAAAGAATTCTTCGCGGGTCATCCAGGTAAAGCTATCGACTTCGCCCGGCTGCGGCACAAGAGAATCCGCTTCCTTGTCGCTGAGAGAAATCTTGTAGACATCGTAGTATTCGTTGTCGAGGTAAGAGCCGCCGTTAAGCACGCTTTCGTGCTTAGCCTCGAATAAATATTCGAGGTCGCGCGAACTCTTGTGCACGCCCAATTCTTCGCGCAGTTCGCGCACGGCGGCATTCACGCTGGAATCTCCGGCCGAAATATGGCCCGCGCAACTCGTGTCAAAAAGTCCTGGATTGTTTTCTTTTACGCGGCTGCGCAATTGGAAAAGAATGCGGCCCTTGTTATCGAAAGCCCAAATATGCACCGTGCGGTGCCACAATCCCTTGGCGTGGACCTCGGTACGTCCGCACGAATATCCGGCAGGGGATCCATCTGCATTCAAGATATCAATTTGCTCTTCCATCCATTACTCGTTCTTTAATTGCCTTGACAATGCGCTTGTATTCGCACATCAAGTCTGCATGACGCACACGCACATAGTCATAGTCGCCTTCATTGCAGGCAAACTCCATCGCCTTTGCAATACTTGCAATCTCAACTGCACCAATGTAAAGCGAAGCGCTCTTCAGCATCTGCACCATCAGGCGATAACTTTCAAAGTCCTCGTCCTTGAACAACTTGCTCAAAACCGCGTCGTATTGCTTTTCTACGTAAACCATCATCTTCTTGCGATAAAGGGCTTCGTTTCTTTCGCAACAGAACAGGCCTACAGATACATTCAACACATCGCTGGGCAAGTTTTCGCTCGGCTTTTTCGGCTCCTGAATCAGCATCACTTTCTTTGCAGGCTTTTCTTCTACAGGCGCGGGTTCCACGATTTCTTCTTTCTTGGGCAGTTCATCGTAGTGATTAATCAGTTCTTTCGGCAAGAACTTCAGAAGAATCGTAAACAGCGCATCTTCGTGAACCGGCTTCGTCAAGAAATCGGCAAAGCCCGCCGTCTCGCAAATCGTCTTTGCCGTAGTGCCATCATCAGCCGTAAGCATCACAATCGGCGTATGCTGATTCGGATGATCGTCCAGCGTCTTCATGATCGTCAGAATATCCAAGCCATCGACAATCGGCATCGTGTGGTCAAGGAAAATAAGATCGTAATGGTTGCGTCTGAACTTTTCAATCGCTTCCATACCGTTCGACACTGGATCAAAGCGGGCAAAGGTTTCTTTCATGAGTCCGCTCATCACGCGCAAATTCATGGGCACATCGTCAATAGCCAAAATCGACGCATTCGGCGCATAGAAATGAATAGACTTATTTTCGGACGCATGTACGAATTCATTGTAACGCGTCTTGAAATCGCCCATCAGTTCGTTTTTAACAACCTTCTGCGGAATTACAATTTCAACGACCGGGAGACCATCTGCAATATGGCTGCTCTTGATTGAACCGCCGAGGGCCCCAACCAACATTTTGACAAGCGTAAGCGAAGCTCCTGTCCAGCTCACGCCAGCATCGGGCACATCGATTATCAAGTCAATCTTCTGTGTACTTTCTACACCGTTTTCGTCTTCGGCCCAGCGGTAACCAATCTGAATGATGTTTGCGCTGTTGACGACCAAACGTTCCGCATTGAACAAGATATTGCTTATCACTTGCCACAAGCGCGATTCGTCGCCTTCAAGCTGAACCGGAATCGAAGAATCCACCAGCAGTTCGAACTCTGCCGACTTTTTGCGACTGCGCGCCGCGCTGTAGCAATCGCAAAGAACCGCGAACAAGTCGTATTCCTTGATCGTAATTTCAAGGCTGTTCGTGCGAATCTTGTTCATGTCCAAAATATCGTTCGAAAGCAAGAGCAGTTCCTGGCCAGAAGCGCGCATCTCCGAAACGTATTCCTTGAGCGAGGAATCCCCCGATTCTCTCAGAACAATGGCCCCCATGTTCAAGACATTCATTGCCGGATTACGAATATCCTGGCCAACAGATTCCATCATGCGCAAGCGATCCAGTTCATCGCTAACCAAATGGCTCTTCAGGTGAAGTTCGCGATTCTTGTGAACCAAGAAGAATCGAATGCCAAGGCCCGTCAAGAACAACAGCATCAAGAATCCGACAACCCAGAACACCAGGAAAGACAATTGATCCAAGCCATCCGACACATCTTCACCGGCAACCATTCCTGCAAGCATAAAGTCGTCTTGCAAAAGCTTCGCCATGTAGAAGTAATAAGTCTCGTTTCCAATCTGGACACTTCTTGCCGTGGCAAGTCCGCCACGGTCCATATCCTGACGAAGCCAGCTATAAATCTTAGCGACATCGGCGTCATTCCACACAGAATCCTGGCGCCACGCTCCCGTGTTATTCTGAATCAGAACTCGGCCATCGTTATCAATCACCTGCGCAAAGCATTTCTTTTCAAAGCAATCAACATCGAAGAAGTTGTTTATCGGTATTTCGTCATACTGCATGTACAGTACAAAACGCACGTTATGACGATTAAACACCGGGACACCAAGCAGAATTCCCATTTTTTCGCTGTAGCAAACCGATTTGTTGCCACGGAACGATTCCATGACACAGCGATAACTTTCATCGGGGAAAACGAACTGCGAAGAGCCTGTGTAAGCCGTACCATCAAGCGTAATCAGACCATAACTGGAATTCTCATTCTTCACATCCGACAGAGCCAAAAAATCTTCCACGCGGGAACCATCAGCTTCAATCTTACGCGAAATCATCGAAAGAGCGTTCAGGTGAACTTGCAATTTCTCGTTCACAAGATTAGCAATCAAAACCGCCTGCTGCGACACCTGCTTTGTCACATAGACATTCAAAAGAGCATCGAGTTTTACACGAAGCAATACGCAAACAAGGCACAGCACGAATACGACGGAGGCTAGCCACACCACCATCTTGATGTTAATCTTGGCTGTTCTAGGGGTTAATTCCATCGACTACCCCCTTGACATACCAGTCAAAACGATTCAACATCTCATCATCGGTCATGCTTTCGCCTTCGCCCACGCGAATGACACCATGGTTATCTTCGATCGGGCCATAGAACACATCGAACTTTCCTCGGGTCAGACGATTCTTTTCATCTTCAACAACCTGGCGAATCGATGCGTCAACATTGCGAGTCATTTCAGCCAAGTCCATAATGCCGCTTTCTAGCCCAAGCCAATAAGAGCGACCTTCAAACTTATCCTGGAGAACTTCACGAATCTTTGGAACATAGAAGTTTTCCCAGTGCCAAACCGGTGCCGTCAGGAATCGATCCGGGAACCTTTTGGAATTGTCCCTATTGTAGCCAATAATCCAGACGTCTTTTTCATCTGCAATATCATACGGAGACAAAGCATCCAAATGAGTCGTCAGGACATCGATGTTATGGTTTTCAAGCAACGAGCGGGTTGAATCAGCCGCCCTAGATTCATCGGTCCACGAGCCAGTCCAGCTTACAAATACTTTTGCTTCGGGATTAACCTTCTGAACACCAAGTGCAAACGCATTGATTCCGCGATTCACTTCAGAAATATTGAGGCCTGCCACATAACCGATTTCGTTCGTCTTCGTCTTCAGTCCGGCCACAATCCCCGTAAGATAACGGAGTTGGTACATGCGGCCAAAGAAGCTCGACAAATTCGTCATCGACTTCAGTCCGGTCGCATAAAAGAACTTGACTTCCGGATGGTTTCTCGCCACAGCCATTTCTGCCGCGCCATAACCAAAAGAATTGGCTATGACAATTTTAGCGCCGTTGCTGATGGCCTCTTCCATATCATCCTGCGCCGTTGAATCGAGAGGAACGTTCTCGTAATAGGCGACATCCAAATCCAAAAGACTTTCCGCTTTCTGGATTGCTTCGTAATGCGATTCGTTCCAGCTATGGTCATTACGGAGCCCCGCCATAATCATGGCGACACGAACTTTTTCCGGATTTTCCTGCTTTCCCGTTTCGGGGCCGAACATGAACAAGACGCCCGCAATCAACGTAATCGCAAGTATAGATGTAAGGACTACCCATTTCATCGTTCGTCAAGCCCCCTCTGGATATTTTCGATCAGTTCGGCATGCAGAGCCATCGCGAGTTCATGAGTATCTTGCACCACTTTCATTCGAGATTCGCGGCAAGCATTTTCCAGGTTATGGAATTTTTCAGCCATCGAAATTGCGCCAATTGCAACAGACGAATCGTAAAGCACGTGCATATAGAATCGGTAGTTGTCCCAATCGGAATTCTTGTAACAGGTATCCACGTTTCTGCACAGCGGAGAGCCAACGTATTCCTGCAGCATTTCTACATAAATTTCTTCGTCATCGGCGCAGTAGTTCAAGCCGGCCTTTACATCCAAGAATTCGCTAAATGCCTTGAAGCGGTCAAGCGGCGTCGGTGCGGTAATCGAGCGCAATTCGAGCTCATCGTCTCCGTACGTCGTTTCAATCTTGTTGCTAGAGGCATTGCCCACTCCGCCCATCAAATTCACCGCCGGAACCACGGGTTCAGTCAAGTCTTCGGGAGTCAACACCAACTGTTTGGGCAAGTACCACTTCATGGCACGGCGCAAGTCGCGTTCTTTAATCGGCTTGAGCAAGTAATCGGCAAAGCCTTCGGCAAGGAACGAATCCTTGGTAAACGATTCGCCTTCAGACACAAGGGCGACTACAGGCGTATCCTTGTTCGGATACTTGTCCATCATCCTCATTTTTCTAAAGACATCCACACCATCCATCACCGGCATCATGTGGTCCAAGAAAATCAAGTCGTAATGTCTAGATTCAACCAGCTGCAAGCACTGGTGACCACTCAAGGCTTCATCAATCTTTACCTGCGAATTATTCAGGAAGCCGCGGAACATCTTGACATTCAATTCAACGTCATCGACAATCAAGATTCTTGCTTCGGGCGCAAGGAACACTTCTGCAACTTCCTTGTTCTTGCGAGAGGCATTCCTGTAACGCATCGCGAAGTCGCCCATGGGTTCCGTATTCAGCACCAACTGCGGAATTTCTACCAAGAACGAAGAACCTTCGCCATAGCGACTGTTAGTCGTCATATGGCCGCCACACTTTGCCAAAAGCTCCTGCGTAAGGCTAAGTCCAAGGCCAATGCCCTCGATATCACTTTCATCTCTTGGGTTTTTGGGGATATACCTTTTGAATATGGAATCGCGGTCTTCTTTGCGAATGCCGACGCCCGTATCCTTGACGGCAATCTTCAGCATGATATAGTCATCTGTACGCAGCGAGCCAATCGGGGGCAAGTTGTCAAAGCCCACGGACAACGAGACTCCACCCACTTCGGTAAACTTGATTGCATTCGAAAGCAAGTTGTTGATAATCTGGATAATGCGATTTTGATCGCCCCACAAAGAAGACGGAATGTCAGGATCGCAGTCAATATGGAAGGTCAAGCCTTTCGCCTTCGCCCTCGGTTCGTTTTCGTTATAGCATTCCTGCAAAACCGTGAACACATCGTATTCCATTGACTCAATGCTCAAGCGACCCGATTCAATTTTAGAGACATCCAAGACATCGCTCACCAGCGAAATAATGCTTTGCCCGGCGCTTTCGATGTTGTTGGAATATTCCTTCATGTTGTCATCTTGCAAATCCTTTTGCACAATGGAATTCATACCGAGAATACCATTCACTGCAGAACGAATTTCGCGACTCATACTCGTAAGGAACGCCGTCTTGGAACGGTTCATACGAATAAGCTTTATATACTTGGCAAATACCGCCGTGAACAACAACACAAACAGCACATAAATCAAGAAGATGAATATCGCGTTGCGTAAAGTCGCAATGTTCAGAGCCTTCCAGAGACCATGTTCTTCAACAAGGCGGACCACGTACCATTCGCCTTGAATCAGCGTCGAGAACACACGATAGTCGCGGCCTCTTAAGTTAAAGACAAAAGGTTCTTCACCGGCAAACGAAATCGCGTGGGCCAGTTTTTCTTCGTCCGTGCCCCAGAAATCAGACGACAGGTAGTTCTTTCCGTTCTGGGTGATATCCGTATGCGAAATGACCATGCCCTTCTTATCAATAATGACAAGCATGTTCGACAAGTCACTTTTTTTGACTTCTGCCAGCAAGTCCCTCAAGTACAGGTCAACGGCAAGAACACTTTTCTTATCCGAAAGGCGTAAGCTAATGGTCACCACCTGTTCGCCACTGTGCGGATTCAAGTGAGTCGGAATCAAGGCGACCTTGTCCTTTTCCATAGGAGCGTTCTGGTACCAAGGCCTATTCGAGGGCACATAACCAACGGCAGGAGTCCAACGTCCGCCACTCAGAAATTCATCGCGAAGCAATCCGAACATATTGCACAAGACAATATCGTTCGAGTGTTTATAATATTGCGCTTCGGAAACCAGCAACGATTCAATCTGCGCCAGCGTGGCCCCGTGATCCAAACTTTTTTCGGCAATACGGGTGGTCACACGCAGAACCGATTCGCCTCGAGCCAAAAATCCATTAATCGTTTCAGCATCTTTGGCATTAGACATCTTGCCCGCAAGCAAGGTTTCTTGCTCAACGGTTTCCATATGACCTTTGAAGATATACGTGCCGACTGCGGCAAAGGCAAGCCCCACCACAATAAGAATTATCCCGTAAAGAGCTCTTACGCGATTTTCGTTTTCTATAGTCCTAGAGAACACAATCAAAATATAAGATATTTCGGAATAAAAATTCACTATGCTATATTTCTACACATGAAGTTCGAAAAAGAAGCATTGGAAGGCCTGCTCAAGACGGCAGAATCCGAGGGAATTTTCAACAAAGCGGTCGCCGGATTCATTTTGCCCGACGGAAGCCGTGAGGTTTTGACGCTCAACACGCCCAAAAATACAGTTTTTGACATTGCAAGCCTTACCAAGGTATGCCCCACCTCTACGCTCGCCCTGAGTTACATTCTCGAAGGCAAGCTATCGGTCGACACCAAGGTTATCGACTACATTCCCGAACTTCAGACCAATTTCCGCGAAGACATTCGCGTATTCCACTTGCTGACGCACAGCCTCGATTACCGCGTGCCCATGAAGACTTTACGCACGCTGCCTGCCGAAGGCATCTTGGATGCCCTTTACACCTACCAGTTCAAAAAGGCTCCCGGAGCCGACTTTAATTACGGCAATCCTGCCAGCGTGTTACTCGGGATTATATTACAGCGCCTTACCGGCAAAGATTTGCAGCAGCAAGGTCGCGAGCGATTCTTTATTCCGCTCGGCATGACACGTTCCGGCTGGGACCCGCTTGACCGCGACTGGAATCCCATCCCGAAGGCAGAAATCTCGCCTACCGAAATTTGCAGTTTCAGGGGTCGCGAAATCCAAGGCGAAATTCACGACGAAAGCGCCTGGGTACTGCGAAAGCTGTTCCCCGTGGGCAGCGCCGGCATGTTCAGCTGCGTACCCGACCTACTGAATTTCGTACAAACTATCTTAAATGACGGCGTCGCCGACAATGGCAAACGCGTTATGCCTGCAGGCATTCTGAAAATGGTCAGTGAAAACGCCTTTGCGCTTGACTCTGCAAGCAAGTATTCTACCGCCAAAGACGCATGCACCGCCCTCGGCTGGGAACTGAACAGCACCAAGTTCATGGGCACCAAGATTTCGCCGCACACCTTCGGTAAAACCGGATTCACCGGCGCAAGCATTGTGGCCGACCCCGACAAGGGTGCCGCCGTCGTACTGCTCAGCAACTTCACCTACCCGCACCGCGAAGCAAACGCCGACCGCATCCACGCCTTCCGCGCCAAGCTCTCCGACGCCTTCTTCGGATAATTCTATATTTGGGCGCGATGAATTTCGAGCCTACAGCACTTGCACTTTACGCCGCCTACTTCGTGTTAGGCGCCGTTGTAAGTCTCATCAACAGCATCGCGGGCGGTGGCTCTACGCTGAGCCTTCCGATTATGATTTTCCTCGGGATGCCCGCAACCGTTGCAAACGGCACGAACCGTATCGGACTCATCATCGGAAATTTCAGTAGCGCATTCAACCTAGCCCGTCATGGCTACCTGAACAAGCGTATTTTCTTGCAATTGCTTACGCCTACGATTCTTGGTGCTCTTCTTGGCGCATGCTTTTTGGTGCACATTGGCGATAAGCTATTCCAGGCAATTCTCGCTGTCGTCATTTGCCTTGTGGTCGTGATGAGCAACCTGAACAAGAATGTCTTGGGAAAGCCGCCTGCAAATCCGCCTGAAAAGTTGACTCTCAAGGGAGCCCTCGGCTTTTTCGTCATTGCCGTTTACGGTTGCATCGTGCAAGTGGGCGTCGGGTTCGTGCAGATTTTCGGGCTCACGCGCTACACCGGACTTGCGCCCATCCAAATTAACGCTCTCAAAAATTCCCTCACCAACGTGTTCTTGGTGGTAAGTACCATTGCGCTCGGCGTGACTGGCAAAATCAACTGGCCCATCGCCATCATCATGGCAGGCGGCGCCTGGGTCGGTGGCTATTTCGGCAGCTTCTTGCAGCGTAAAAAGGGCAACAAGTTTATCCAGCGATTCATTAGCGTTTGCAGCATCGGCATGGCAATTGCGCTTGTTGTGGACTTGATTGTGAAATAATCAACTCTTGATGTTCTTATAGTGTTCGACTAGCTGCTTTAAGTTGAACGCTTTCTTTTTTTCTTGTACGGTTTTCAGGCCCGACAAAATCTCGGCAAAATAATTCGCCAAATCCGCATCGCCTGCCAAAAAAGCTTCTTCGCAATTCTTTTTCGCTACTGCCACAACATCCAGATTGAATCCGAGTGTAATGCCGAAGTTCTTTAAAGACTCTGTCACGTTATCGTCATTCGATTGATCGTTTTCGACATCGACCATTGTGGCGTAGCCCAAAATATCGTCAACGATTTCATCTAGAACGCTACCAGAATCCGTATAATTCAATCTCGCAAAACTGCAGTATACAGCTTCCAGATACATCTTTTTATAAAGGAAGTAGTTGCGCAAGAATCTAAAACAGAGAATCAAGTCGCTCGCCCTGTAGGTCACCTTCAGTGCAGCCACCGTATCTTCCAACACATTATCCCAACGGCCTTGATCACTATGAATCCTTGCAAGCATCAGCCTGTATTTTGCCGAGGCCGGATTCCACTTTGCCGCATTGGACATTCCCTTCTCTGCATCAGGATAGTTTTCCAAATACAATTCCAAAAGCCCCGCCTGTCGCCAAATAAATTCCATCGGGCAACAAGAATGAACGTTCTTTACTAATCGATTTGACTGGGATTCAAAATAATGCCGGTAAAGCGCGCGCTCCATTCGGCTAGAAATCGAAATATATTCAACGGAATCGTCAGAAATAAATGGATGATCTTCGGCCACCTTCATTAAAGGCTTGACAAGATCCAAAGCAGTTTGATAATCCCTTTCGTTCGTTTGCACATCGAGCGATTCCTGCAAAAGACTCATCACGCCATCGCGCCCCTCAAAAACCTGGAGCTTTTTCCCAAAGATGGCCGCTCGAACACGAAACAGAGCTTCAAGCGTATTTATTCTGTCAGTAAAAAACATGTCATCCCCTATTTTGACAGATTCATTCTTGCAGAAATATACAATATCAATCGTCGTGAGAGGTAATGTTTTTCCGTTTTTCGCGGCGCAAGCGTGTGCGACTTTCTTCAAGGGTTTCGCCGAGGCCTTCAATCAATTGCGCAGCCAAGGCTTCGTCGCCAGCGGCGAGCAGCTCCTTTTGCGGGCGGGGCAGTTTCTTGATGCGCGCCTCTAGGCGGAGCGCCTCTTCGTGGGAGGAAAGCTCGAATTTTCGCAGAATGCACTGCGGCGGGAACGCCTTGGTAAACTTGGCTCCCTTGCCGGATTTATGTTGTTCAAAACGAGCTTCTACATCCACAGCATACCCCGTATAAATGCGGTCACCCGCACAACGGAGCATGTACACAAAGTGCGGCATTACGATTCTTCGTGATGCGCCTTCGACACCAGGTTCATGTAGATGGTGCCAAGAATCGCGGCACAGAAGCTACCCAGCAGAATACCGAGCTTCGCGGAATCCTGACGGTCGCCCACCTCGAAGGCGAGGTTAGCCACAAACAAGGCCATGGTAAAGCCGATACCGGCAAGCATACCACCACCCCACAAAACCTTCCAGCTGTAGCTCGGCTTCACCGACACGCCCACCTTTACGGCGAGCAGGCTGAACAGGAAAATACCAATCGGCTTGCCCAAAATCAAGGCCAGAGCCACCGCACCCATCACAGGCACTTCCACGCCACCAAGCTTGATTTCGACACCCGCGTTGCTGAGCGCGAACAGCGGCATGATAAAGAAGTTCACCCACGGTACGAGCGGCTTGAAGAAACGTTCCTGCATCGAGATACTTTCGCGGGCACCGCGCTTCAAAAGCGTAAACACTTCGTACTGTTCGTTGCGGTCCTTCGCTTCACCCGAAAGAGCACCACCCACGCTGCCAGCGAAATGGGCAAGCTTACCCTTCGCCAGCACAGGCTTTGCCGGCACCGAGAGTCCGAGCAGCACGCCCGCAATAGTCGGGTGCACGCCACTCTTCACAAAGAACGCCCACACGGCAATACCAATCACGCCATGCAACAGCAGGTTACGCACGCCAATGCGGAACATCACGTTAATCAAGGCGAGCAGGGCAAATCCCGTACCGAGCGCAATAAAGTTCACGCCGTCGCCACTGGGGTAACCGATTGCAATCACCAAGATTGCACCGATATCGTCTGCAATAGCCAACGTCAAAATCATCACGCGGAGAGCATGCGGAACCTTCTTTCCGAGAATAGCCATGCAGCCCACCACAAAAGCAATATCAGTCGCTGTCGGAACACCCCAACCGTGGGCCGCACTATTGGCGCCATGCGGGCAAAGCAGCAAATAAATCAAGGCCGGGAAAAGCATACCGCCAGCCGCCGCAATAATCGGCAAGCTCGCCGCCTTCGGGTTCCTGAGTTCGCCATAGGTCATTTCACCCTTGACTTCAAGCCCGATGTTGAAGAAGAAAATCGTCATCATGGCGTCGTTAATGAGCCAGTGCAAATCGGCCGAACCGACCCAACTGCCAATCGTGAGCGCAAAAGGCATGTGCCAAACATGATGGTAAGATTCAGGGCTGACATTTGCCCAGATCAGGGCCGCAATCGTCATGATAATCAAAACGATGCCACCGGTCGTCTCCACCTTCATCAGTCGTTCCATCGGCGTGATGATTTTGCGGATGGGGGTTTCCGGGAACAAATCTTCAATCTTGTCGCTGCTCGTTACTTTTGCCGACATAGCTACCTGTAAATAGGGTTGTGTGATTCAGCCTTTCGCCTTACAAAATAATCATTTTTTTTGCAAATGACCGCTCCAAGTTGCTTATTTTTCCATTTTTTGTATATGAAAGGGGGACGCCTCCCCCTCGTTCGCACCGCGCAGGCGCTGTTGCTCCCTACCCCCACTACGGGCGGACAGCACTTGGCGACTTGTCGCTTAGTGCGCATGGCCACCAGGGTGGGGAGGCCCCCGTAACGCCCCCGAACAGCGTACATAGCCTTTTTTAGGGATTTTTTGTATATTCTTAGCGTAAAAAAGAGACTTTGAGATGTTAGATAAAGAAGTTTTAAAGACCGTCAGCCGCATTGAACTTAGCGTTCGCGGCACGCTCGACACCGTGATGACCGGCGCATACCACAGTTCCTTCAAGGGGAACGGTATGGAATTTAGCGAAGTCCGCGAGTACATGCCGGGCGACGATGTGCGTACTATCGACTGGAACGTGACCGCACGAACGGGCACGCCGTATGTGAAGAAGTTTATCGAAGAACGCGAAATGACCATGCTTTTGATGGTCGACGCATCCAGCAGTTCCGAATTCGGTTCCGGCAAGCAGATGAAGGGCGAAGTCATGGCGACTTTGACTGCACTCCTCGCATTCGCCGCCATCAAGAACAACGACAAGGTCGGCCTGCTGATTTACACCGATCAAGTGGAACTCTTTATTCCGCCGGAAAAAGGCCGCAAGCACGTGCTGCGTCTTATCCGCGAAATCCTTTACTTCAAGCCGCAGCACCACGGCACGAACACGCAGGTAGCGCTGGAATACGCCGGCAAGATTCTGAATCGTCGTGCCGTCGTCGTGGTGATGAGCGACTTCCTCGACGAAGGTTTCGAAAACGCCTTCAAGATTCTCCGTAAGCGCCACGACGTGCTTGCGGTCTCTGTCGTAGACCCGCGTGAAATGGAACTCCCGCCCGCAGGCCTCGTAGAACTCGAAGACCCCGAAACCGGCGAAACGCTCTTGATCGATACTGGCGACGCTACCTTCCGCGAAGCATTTGCCCGCGAAGCCAAGCGCCAGGGCAAGGCGACCAAGGAACTGTTCCAGCGCATGTCCATCGACTTCGTGCGCATCGAAACACACGACGATTTCAAGGAAACGGTGGCCCCGCTTATCGAGCACTTCCGCCGCAGAGCCCGTGCGGCAAGAATGTAACGCGCCAAAGATTGCAAATTAAAAAGGTGGTTTAAACCACCTTTTTTGTTAATTCCCGAATTTTGTTCTTTACGAATTCCAAATCGCTGTTCGTGAGGATTGGAATCAACTCATTGATTTCTTCAATAGGCTTATCCCACCACTTGAATTTCAGAAGAAGTTCCGTCAGTTCTTCGTCAAAGCGGTAGCGGATTGTTTCTGCAGGATTCCCGACCACAACCGTGTAAGGCTCCACATTGCTACCGACAACGCTATTTGCGCCGATGATAGCTCCGTCGCCAATATGTACGCCCGGCAAGATCGTCGCATTTTGACCAATCCACACATCGTTTCCGATAACGGTATCGCCCTTGTACGGCAAATCGCTTTGAGCAGGCGGCTTCATGTTCCAGCCTTCAAGCGTATAGAACGGGAATGTGGAAACCGCATTCATCTGGTGGTTCGCCCCGTTCATTACAAATTCTACGCCCGCGGCAATCTGGCAGAATTTTCCGATGATGAGCTTGTCGCCGATAAAGTCGTAATGGTGCGTCACATGGCTTTCGAATTCCGAGTCAGCGATGTAGGTAAAATCCCCGACTATAATGTTCGGGTTCTTGATCGTGGGCTTAACGTAGATTTCCTTGTCGTAGCCCGCAATCGGATGAATCGTATTTGGATTAGGGATTTTTTCGCTCATACCCTAAATATATATCAAATTGTCGCAGGGCGGTAGCCAAGCAACTTCATGCTATAAAGCGCAGTGCCCTTGCTGATGCTGCGAACGCCTGTGGCGTAGCCGAAAATCTTGCGTAGCGGGACATCGGCCTTCAAGAAATGCGTCTTGCCATCGCCACCAATTTCTTTCACCTTGCCGTCGCGGGATTGGATATCACCGGTCACGAGGCCCGCGAAATTCACCGGGCATTCCAGCGACAATTCCATAATGGGCTCGTAAAGTTGCACATCGGCGGGTTTGATGAGTTTCGTCACCGCATCGGCGCAAGCCTTCTTGATCATAGGCGGCAAAGCACCTTCGGTCCAAGTGAATTCATGGACTTCAAAACAAACGCCTACAAGGGGGCCCTTGCCGAGCACACCGATTTCGGTTGATTCCAGAAGTGCAGAACGTACACCCGCCAAAATTTCGCGCGGCGCCGTTTCCAAGAATTCTGCCGACAAACGAATGTCATGAGCATCGCCATCGAGCGGGCTCGCCGAAAGCTTAATCGAAATCTTGTGGGGGCCAAGCTGGAATGTATTTTCTACCGGGCCCACATTACGGCACAATCGTTCCTGCCAACGCACCTCAGGGCTACCGGCTTTGACTTCGCAGCCGAATTCACGCTTGAGTCGGGCGAGCAATACATCAAGCTGCACTTCGCCCACGGTATGCAGGTACCAGAATCCGCCATCGTCTTTTTGTACGCGGAAACTCGGGTCCATGCGGGCAAGGACATTCAAGCTCTTTTCCACATGATGATAATCTTCGGCGCCCAAGCATTCCACGCGAGTTTGCAAGAGCGGCTGGTACTTGTCGCGAATCGAAGGTTTCGCCTCCTCTTCTTCGCAAGTAGGAATCGAGCCATCCAGAGAAATCGTCTGTCCAAGTTCTGTTTCAAAAGGGCTGCGCATGGCGTAAATATCGCCGGAGCGGATTTCGTCGACAGGCTGCAACAAGTTCGCCTTCAATCGAGAAAATTCAAAACCCGCAGGCCATTCCTTGCGTTCCATATTCGTGTGACTACGGAACAGCGAAATTTCGCCCACTCCCTTGAAATGGCGCAAGCGAATGACTTGGCCTAATTCATTGTCCGCAAATTCAGGAACATCGGGCAAGAAGAACGATAGCGCCGTTGTCAGGCTGCGAACCCCGAAGCCTTCGATAGCCGAGCCAGCATAGCACAGAGCATAGTCTTTATTCTTCGCCAGTTCCTTGAGCCCGCGCAAAAGCGTCTTGGGCGGAACCGGCTTTCCTTCAAGCGCAAGTTGCAAGACTTCGTCGTCAAAGTTGCTCGCGAATTCCACCGCTTCGGCGTAATGCTTCTTGATTTTCTCGGTGGAATCACTCACCTCACCCGATTGCGGCCAGGAATCATCCACAATTTCTTCGCCTGTATCCGAATGAATCAGGCGGCTCTTGCTGAGCACATCGAGCACGCCCGACATGCGTCCGCCCTTGTATTCCGGGAGAGTCATGAGTACCGGGCGCACGCCCAGAACTTCTTCGATATTGATCAGCGTTTCGTCAAGGGAATAATCGGGATTGTCGAGTTTATTGACAAACAAAATCGTCCGCACGCCCGCTTCACGCAGTTTACGGAAGGCGGCCACCGTTTGCGTTTCCACTCCGCTCGCGGCACTCACCACAAGCACCGCGCCCTCGACGGCAGTCAGCGCCGTGTCGACTTCGGCACCAAAATCCACATGCCCCGGGGTATCGATAAAATTGAACCAGGTGTTCTTCCATTCGAAATGCGCCACGCCGCTTTCAATGGTAATGCCGCGCTCTTTTTCTTCGGGCATATAATCCATGGTGGCAAGGCCTTCTTCTACCTTGCCCGGCCGGCGAACCTCGCCCGCCGCAAAAAGAATACGCTCCGAAAGAGTCGTCTTTCCGGCGTCTACGTGGGCAAGGATTGCAATATTTCGAACAGGCTGTGACATGATACCACTAATTTAAAAATTCTCGTCTAGCGTGAGCTCGTTCGCGACCGCCTCAAGCTTCCGTTCGGCAGTCGCATCAAGCGCCTCGGCATGCCCGCGCAACGCCGCAAACGGGTGGAAAATCTTTGCGCGATCTTCCATGCTCATACGCGGATGTTTAATCAAGAAATTCCAATCGTTCCGCGGGTACGGCAAATCGATGATGTCAGAATAATCAAAATTAGGCACGATGTCCTCCGATTTGTCCGTTGCGCTCGATGGTAGTGGCACCTTCTTGCAAGTCCATTCCCTTCACAATCGCGTTCTTGCCAAAACGCTTCTTGATGAGGAGCTCCGCCTTCAGGCGTTTCTTTTCGCGTTCCTGCTTTTTCACGTCGGTAAACAAGTCGTACTGTTCGTGGCTAGCGTCTACAATATCGGCGGCCACCAAATTCAAACGACGCACTGTTAATTTCGGGTCTACAATGCGGTCAAAAAGCTTCATGACCGCATCGGCCATCACCGATTGTGAGCTGGTATAATAACCGATACTTGCCGTGCCGTGTGCCGGCTTTGGAATCGTACGTCCGTAAAAGTCCGTTACGGTTACGCCGTGGTAAATTCCCTTGTCCACGTTTTCGCGGTCGTAACCCACCGTGAGCACCATCGCGTTTGTCACAAGGTCGTGCGCAATCAAGGTCATCGAAACCGTATCGACCATTTCGCGCACCACAAGACGCGCCTTGTCAAACGGATACGGATCTTGCAACACCTGGCCTTCGCCCGTGCTTCTGTTTCGCGGTTTTGCCTTCTTGATGTCTGCAATCGTGCAAGGCTCATAACCCCAGGCGTGGTCAATCAGGATTTCTGCATTCACGCCGAACTGCTTATAAAGCGCTTCAGGATTCTTGACACTCACGCGGGCTATGTCACCCATCGTGTAAATGCCGCGCCCTGCATTCAGTCTACAATTTTCCAGACGCTCTGCAATCCCGCGGCCCACCTGCCAAAAACTCGTGAGCGGCCTGTGCGCCCAAAGTTGCTTGCGGTAACTCATTTCGTCAAGTTCTGCAATGCGCACGCCGTCGGCATCCGCATCCACATGCTTCGCCATCACATCCATCGCAATCTTGCATAGGTACAAGTTGCTGCCGATGCCACCGGTGGCCGTAATTCCTGTAGTCGCAAAGACATCTTGAATAATCGTCTTCACCAATTCCCGTGCAGTCTTCTTGTACAACTTCAGGTATTTCGTCAAATCCAGAAAGCATTCGTCAATCGAATACGCATGAATATCTTCGGCGCTCACATACTTCAGGTAAACATTGTAGACCTTCGTGGAATATTCCACGTACTTCGCCATTTGCGGTTTTGCGATGGTGAATTCAATCTTTTCGCCCGTGCGCCGTTGCACTTCACGCACCTTCTGGTTCACCTCAAAAAGCCGCGCACGCCCCGGAATTCCGTAAGCCTTGAGCGCCGGCGTCACCGCCAAGCAAATCGTCTTTTCGGTACGGCTTTCGTCGGCCACCACCAATTTCGCCTTCAAGGGGTCAAGACCCCGGAGAATGCATTCCACCGAGGCAAAGAACGACTTGAGGTCAATGGCCGCATAAGTGCGAGATTCGCGAGGCTGGTTCATGAAGCCTCACGGTCTTATCTGTATTTTAATTCAGGGTGTTCGATGTAAAAAGACTTCTTGTCGACATACATTCGCTCGTCTGCAATATGCATTGCTCTGCGAACATCAGGTTCACCACAACATACGCCAATAGAGAAATACACGTTTTCGGACAGTTTTGCCATCGTGCGTATTTTGGCAATGCGGGTATTCAATTCGTCTTCCGAGATGCTCGAGACAAGTACTATAAATTCGTCGCCACCGGCGCGATACACGTCTTCTTCAGGGAAAACGTATTGCAGAATTTCTGCCGCCGAACGCAACACTTTATCGCCAGAGATATGTCCCTGTTCGTCGTTCGTACGCTTCAATCCGTTCAAGTCTGCAAAAACAACGGCATCAGGCGTCAGCTTGCGCCCAGCCACAATTTGGTCAATGCGGTTGTTCATTACATTACGATTTTTCACGCCCGTCAGCGAATCGATTGTACTTAGCGTTTGAAGCTTGTTCAAAAGCAAGTAACTCGAAATTTCAGATGCGATAAGGAACGTTGTAACTTCAAGCGTTTCCTTGATAATCAGCGTATTGTCGACATTAAAATTAACCGTCCACAAGTAGCCAAGCAATTCGCCGCCATGGCGCAACGGGAAAAGTATAATCGTCTTTACGCCGGAAAGGTCAAGCATCGAGCCCCAAATCGGGTTCGTCAAGCGCAGCTTTTCCATATCGCGTTCGTCTTTCACAATAATGCATGTACTGCCGGCAAGCGTTTCCGGCCATGTTTCTGCAATCGCGTAAAAGCCTTCGACATATCGCGACATCGGTTGTACTTTCAGACCTTCTCGAGTCGATTCTGCAAAAATGGAGCACTCGCGATTTTCAGCATCGGTGAGCAAAATGCAGCATTGATCGGATTCGCAAGATTTACGGATATCCTCGACCACTTCCTGGAAGGTCTGCTTGACATTTTCTGCACCGCGCAGCTTGATACAAGCGTTGAGAACGTTCGAGGCGGTGTCTCCGGAAAGGTCTGCCATAGCCGAAGAATCTGCCTTGGGCGCCACATCGTAGCAGTAAATGCAGTAACCGACGTCTTCGCGGTCGGAATCCAACGGCATCAAGAACATGTTCAGCCAGAGGCCCATCATGTACAGGTTCACATAAGCATGGAGAGGCTTGCCCGACTGCACGCAGCGGTAACAGTGGTCTTCGAAATTTTGGTTCTTCGGAAAGCACAGTTCATACGGCGAATCTGGCACAAACGGACGCCCCTGAGTCGACTCCATTTCTTCGCAATGAGCCATGTTCCCAGCCACAATGCGGATATTCCCATAAGATCCATCCGGGTACAGTTCCACGGACATCACGCAGGCTTTCGCCTTATAATGCGATAGAATCTTATCAAAATCCATACAAGTTTGCCCTCCAACGGCATTCTTTTACTCTTTTCACAAATAATTTAAAAAGATTTCAAACAAGCATATAATTCTCAATAAATTAAATCTGCAAATATTATCTTATCTTTTAACAAGCGTGCATCACTAGCGATGTACCAAAAGGAGTCTATGTCAATCTTAAAAAAGTATATCGACAAGCTGCAGAGCCGTAAATACCTGCAAAAAGACCGCAATTCCATTACCGTGGACGATGTGACCATCGATTTCCCGCTCGTCTTCGAAGGCAATGGCAAAATGTATTTCTTCAAGCTTGACCGCTACGTGTACGTCAAGGGTTCCCGCTACACCAAGGCCGACGGTAAAACCCGTGACTTCTTGCTGACATGCCTTTTCAAGAAGGGTTTCATGACTGACGGCGCATCCGCCCCGAAATTCGCACAATGGATCGTCCCCGACATCAAGAAGGGCAACGACGTCTACAACTCCGCACCGTTTATTCACGACGGCCTTTACATGCACAAGGGAACCATCACCGGCGCAGACCTCACTCGTGAAGAATGCGACGATATTCTCCGCGGTATCTGGAGAATCTCCGGCATGGACCGCGTGGTCGCAGGCGCCGCCGACCTCGGAATACAAGTCTTTGCAGGCTCATCAAGCCACTGGGGCGACGACTACAACAATTGCAAGCACCTGTTTGTCGCTAAACTTGAATACCGTTAATCGCGGTGTTCGTACAAATACAGATTCGCTTCAGGCTCCGCAAGGTCGGAGCCTTTAATTTTCCACTCGTCATCGGTTCCGGTGCGGTACTTGACCACCACACGATAGCGGTTGTCGGTCTGCAGCACTGCTTTCGGAACAGTCCAAAAGTTTTCAGTGCCCACGACCATTTCAAGCTCATGGGCATCACGAGTGTCAACGCCGTAAATCGTGATGGACTTGACCATGTCTTTCGGGTTGCGTACCTGGATGATGCTCCAGAATTCGCTGGCGCCTTCCTTGACCCAAATCGAGGTGGAATCGCCCCACACGCCTTCAACGCCTTCGCAGCTCACGAATTCCCATTCGCCGGAATAACGGCCCACTTGAATTCCCATGATGTCGCTGGCAGGAGCGCCGCCCAAATCCACGCCGCAGTTCGCATCGGGGCAACGGTCCGTAATGCGCACCGTGACTTCTTTCCAACCGTCCGGCGTTCTCGCCTTCACATGCACGCAGCCACCGCAAGCGGCACCGCCATTCCACGGGCCCTTTTCATCGCCCGGAGAAACATTCACATGGATTGCCGCATAGTATTGAATGTTGGTCTGCCCGTAATTGCAGGCACCACCCAAGCTCGTTTCTTTCGCCGTAATGCTTCCGTAGGTAGTCACGGAACCTTTGCCGCCGTTTTCGGTGAGCTCGGGGTCTGCCGCAGTAAAGCTATCGCAATTCGTGCACTTGCCATCATCGGAAGATGTGGGTGTAGAACCAGAAGAGGTCTGTGCCACACTCGACGAAGAAGCCTCCGACGCCACAGATGAAGAAGACACCGGAGCCGATTCAGAAGATTTTGCGACATTCTCCGAAAAACCCGGTTCTGTACTAGACGAAAGCTTTGATTCCGAAGACGTTTTTTCCGAACTCGAAGACTTTGCTCCGGCAGAATCATCCGCCGAAGAACTAGACAAGAGCGAGCTTTCGCTCAAAGGTGTATCAGCCGCACTCGCCGACGCATCGTCACCGCAGGCAACAATGCCCGCACTCACCAGGGCGCTAAAACAAAAAACAAGGGCAAGATTTCTCATATAGGATAATATACAAAGAGTCCCCGGCATAGTCGGGGACAAATGCATGAAACTTACCAGTCATTGCGCTCGTTGAGCGCAAGACCTTGCGGGTATCAAATGCGAACCCACAAGTGGGTTCTCGCTTGATACCCTTACCAGTCTTTTGCCGGTCTGGCTTGGCCGCGGATAGGTTTCCAGGGTTTGCGTTCGCCGTTCTGTTCGTCGAAATCCTTCAACAGCTGCGCCGCATCTTCAGGGCTCATTTCACCCATCTGCACCGGCTGTTCCTGCGGTTCTTCGCCGCCATTGCTGTCGCTAGATTCACCTTCAGGCTGCTGCTCGGGCTGTTGGCCTGCACCGCCTTCGTTGCTGTCAGAGCTTTCGGCCTTTGAATCGCTGGACTGACCATTTTCACCATTTTGATCTTGATTCTGCTGGTCTTGATTTTGGTCCTGTTGGTCCTTATCTTGATCTTGCTGATCCTTGTTCTGATCTTGGTTTTGCTGGTCCTGATTTTGATCCTGGTTCTGGTCCTTGTTTTGGTCTTGGTTCTGATCCTGGTTATTATCCTGATTCTTGTCGTTCTTCTTGTTTTCGTTCTTCTGCTCGTCCTTGGCCTCGTGAATACGGTCCAAGAGCATTTGCAGTTTCTGGTCATTCGGATAATATTGCAGACCTTCGTTACAAGTAATTTCTGCCGAGGGCAAGCGGTTTTCGATATACTGGAATGCCGCATCGCTGTAATAAGCGCTAGCAGACTTCGGTGCCGCAAATGCAGCCACCACAAGGAACAAGACCGCGACAATAGACATAATCTTTTTCATTAGATTACCTCCAAGTCGTTATCGGTGTTGCTGGCGTCAATCTTTGCCTTGGGCTTGCGACCCGCCTTGATTTCAATGACGTCATCAATGCGCTGTACATGACCGCTGAGCTGGCCAGCGGTTTCATCTTCGGCAATCAGGTTCTCAAGCATTTCCTTTGCTTCGGCGTACTTGCCGTCTTTGCAAAGCTGCAGGGCACGAGCCAAAACTTCCTTGGCCTTGTCACTCAAAGGCGGCTGCTTCTGGTCGTTATTCTGGTCCTGGTTTTGATCCTGATTCTGCTTTTGCTTGTCGAGTTCTTCTTTCAGTTTGCGCTGAACGATTTCCACGTTCTTCTTCGCATTTTCAAAAGTATTGTCGAGGTCAATGGCCTTCTTCAAGTAAGCGACCGATTCGCGCCATGCGGCAATGCGTTCGCTACCTTCAGCCGCTTTTTCGCCCATGCGGAAATGCGTATTCGCCAAATTATAGGCAGCCTTTGCAGCCATCTTCTTATCCGGCATGCGCACGGCGCTTTCGAGTTCCTTTTTGGCCTCGTCGTAGTTGCCGAGCCTGTACTGGCAAGTTCCGATATTGTAGAACAAAAGCGGGTTTGCAGGCTCCGCTTCACGGGCCTTCATGTACTTTTCGAGCGCACCGGCATAGTCGCCGTTCTTAAACAATTTATTGCCGTCATTAATGGGGCGTGCCCACAGGGCCGCCGACAGCATGCACAACAATATCACAAACAATCGCATTTTCAAGCCTTCACATTAAGTTAGCTAGAATATACAAAAATGCCTGGCACGCGGCCAGACACTCTATTAGGTAAAGATATGGCTTGACTTTATTAATCTACGTGAATAACCGGATTCACCCAGTCAATGTGGTCAAAATTCTTGGAGCCCAGTTCATCGGTTTCAAGAGAAATTTTTTTACCACCGCGAATGTCCAAGTCGGCAGTTGCCGTCTGGCGGCCTTCCATGCGTCCACTACGCCAGATTTCCTTGTCGTCGACACGCACGATAAATTCTACCACACCGTTGCCCGATTCATCGTCAACGCCGCAAGTTACGGTAAATCGAGAAGCGTTTTCCGGAAGCGCGTAAACATGTTTCGACGGAGCATGCGATCCGATTCCGTTAAGGTAAAGTGTGCCGTTCAAATGCAATGGATTATTGTCGACCGTTTTGCCGATATTCGTGTTGCCGTAGCCCTGAGACTGGTGCAGCAATTTCAAGTCATAAACAAAGCTTTCACCCTTCTTGAGGTGGTAAGCCGTCTTTGCCTGCTGCAAATAGCTGCCACCCACATCCATCGTATAAATCAACACGAGCAGCGCATAAGGCACAAGCGCGGGCAACTTGACCTTGCCACAAACCCGCAAGGCCTTGTCGAGCGCCGCCGGAGCAAAGGAATGCGCCATATACGTAAACATCACCACAATGCCCGCCATCGCAATCCAGAACCAAAGAGCACTTCCGCGAATTGAAGTCATCATCGAAATGTTCAAGAAAGCAACCATCGATAAAAGCACCGCCCAAATAACAACAGGACGATTCTTGCAAGCAACACCTGCAATGGCAACGACAGCGGCTGCTAGCACATAGCGTTCATGCATGCACGGCAAAATCATAAAGAAGGCTAACGCATTCAATGCCGCCAAGGTCATCACGCGCGACACCGGCAAACGCTTAAAGAAGGTCTGCGCCATGATTGCGACCGAGACAACCACAAAGAAAACTTTCCCGAGCAGTCCCGGATTCATAAACGAGGGCGCCCATTCAAAAATCGGTCTCGATTGCGGAGTCATGTTGCCCGAGAACACCATCCACAAGTTGCCCGCGTTCATCGAAGCGTAGGGGTATTCGTCAATCGTGCTCAAATACGCCTGGGCAAATTCCTTGCTAAAGTTCCCGGCAATAATAAAGGGCAAGAATACCAGCAGGAACACGCCAGTCATCGCCAAAAGGCCCTTCCACATCACCTTGCGGTAACGCAAAGAAAGCGCACCGAATACCGGCAAGAACATAATCATCTGGAACTTCGTCAAAAGTCCAAGCATAAACAGTCCCATGCCAATGGCATATGTCTTTGGCCTAGAAGCGTACCAAAGGCCCCACACGCAGAATGTTACAGGCAAGACATCGACCTGTCCCCAAATGGGGCCGTCCAGGTAAAACGCCGGGTTAGCAACCACTAAAAGCATCACGATGGTTTTCACTTCAGGGAGCCAGTCGCGCTTGTAAATACGCAACCACACAAAATGAGCAAGCGAAATGTGGGCCAAAATCACCGGGAAAAGGCAGAACTGCTTGAGTTCATATTCCAAATCCATGTTGAGGCCGGTCACCTGGTAAATCCAGCCGACCACGCGAAGCCACAACACATAAAGCGGCGGGTAGTTGCCGGTAAAGTTCCCGACCCCCTGCTGCAAGTCCGTTACCCAATGGCGCCAGAACGTCAAATCCGATGCAAACCCGATTCCGTGCAGCATCACGAAATTGAGCAGAATGACCAGTAGCCCCCAAAGGGCAAAAGAATCCCTAGAAAAATGGACCTTAAGCTTCAAAAAAATACGCATAGAGGAAATATAGTTATTAATATAAATTCAGACCGATACATGAACGCCCTCGCGGAATCCGTGTGAGCGTCAACATGCAAAAATGCAACTTTTATCCGGCTATTCGCTACAAGTTGTATCGCAAACGCTCACATTGTTTTCTATCCGGCAATAGACACTACATTCGCGTGCCGCCGGAGTTGGGTTTGAATCGCAAATCCGTTTGTAAAGATTCGCTTCCCTCTGGAGCATTGCCCGCGGAGATCCCGCATCGGCAAGTGTAGCACATGCGGCTTCCATCTTTCCATTTTGGGTGCAGCCTACGCCATTTTTGTAGTCCCTAAAAATGCCCAGTTCATCTTCGCATTCGCTCTTGAAAGCGGCCAAATCCTCTTCGCAGGCGCCGCCCCAATAAGCGTTGTTTACCAAGCGCAGCAACACGCCTTCTTCCGGATAGTACAACGAAATTCTCGTAAAACTACCCTTTAATTCCTTACCGCTATAAATAATCCTTACACCCGATTCTTGTTCAAAAATGCTCACATAACAATCAGCGGCTTCATAGAACACTTCCTGTTCCGTTTTGAATCTATATTCCGTCCGTGACGACGATGTGGTCGGCATGGGATCAACCACGGAGGAATCATGACTTTGTCCGTAGCCAGGGGTTCCCGCGCCTGCTTCGAATCTTGCAAGCACGCTGTCACGCAAATGCTTCGGATCAAAGCCAGACAAGGTATCGTCTTGTTTGCAGCAAGTCGTATCTTCCGGCAGCACAGATTCAAAAGAACTAGAAGACGAAAGTTCCTTCAAGGTGTCTCCGGCCAACACTGCAGAAGAGATTGAAAGATCTGAAGAACTAGACAACTCTGCAGAGCTCGACGAATTCAAGGCAATCCCGTTCTGCTCTGTCGTTGCGCCCGCAATATCCTTGGAATCGGAATCAGAGCATCCAACCCAAACCGCAGCCATCGCAACAGCTACGAAGAACAAAAACTTATTCATGGTCATTCTCCTTGGATTTTGTTAAGGGGAAAAATTGCAAGTTCAAACGATAAACCTGATCACCAGATTCCACACCGCTTGCAATAGATAAAATTCTCTGTCTAAAGATTTCCATTTCCGCGACAATCAAATCATATTCCTTCTGCGTCACCGAAAGCGTCACTCCGTTAAAGTTACGCTTGGATACAGGGACGGAGTCAATGGAATCCACGGCGTTTTTCGCCATTTGCCGATGCATGGAGCGAATCGCCAAGGGCATAATTTCTGTCGCCCCCGAAACAATTTTTTCCGTCTGTTCATAACGATCTTCGCCCACATTCTTGAGGATTCCTGCGTGCACCATAAAGTCAAGCGAGCGGCGGACTTCAGTGGCACTCACCTGCGGATAGCACATCTTGGAAAGCGCAAGGGGCTTTTTACCAGGGTTCATTGGAGCAAGCTCACGGAGCACCGGATTCAACCACGATTCAAAATAAGCAAACGCATCACCATCAAGCATCTTGATTTTGTAGACTTTCGCCATCTCCTGAATTTCAGACAAAATCTTTCGCTTCCTGGACTCATCGGTTGCATCACTTAATGCGACCAACTTTTCAAAATACAGTTTTTCGTGGTCGGCAAGTCCCATCGCATTTGCAACACGGGCAACGCCAATCTTACTCAGCCTACTTTTACCATCGCAAACAACCTTCATATAGTTTGGAGAAGTAAACCCGGCAATCTTCGAAAATTCGCGCCACGAAAATGCAGAAATACGCTTGCGTTCCTCATAAAACGCCCGCATATATTCTCGATAATCGTAGTACTCAAATATCGGCTTCATGCTCTTAAATATATGTTTTTCTTGATTCTGCCACAATTATTCTGTGCTACAAAATACAATTATTTAAGCAAATTTAAGCATATTCATTCAATAATAAAAAAAAATGGATTCTATATACTACAGATTGTAGCATATAAAAACCCTTATCCTTCTTAGAGGGATAAGGGTCCAATCGCAACAATGTATGGTACAGACTTAACCGAAGAACGCCGTGACTAATCGAATCATGCTCTCGTGATCCTTGACCGCGGTCATCTCGCGAATGCTGTGCATGCTGAGCATGGGCTCGCCAATGTCTACCGTCGGGATTCCAAGCGAAGCCGAAATCGTGGGGCCAACCGTCGAACCGCACGGCATGTCGTTGCGCATCACGAATGTCTGATACGGAATATTATTTTGTTCGCAAAGCAGTTTGAAACTAGCATTCGAAATTACATCGCTTGCATAACGCTTTTGTGAATTTGTCTTCAATACAACACCCTGCCCCAGAATCGGAGCATGGTTCGGATCGTGCTTCTGCGTAAAGTTCGGGTGTTCGGCATGGGCCATGTCAATAGAAAGGGCGAGGCTTGCCGCAAGCATAGAATCCAAATTGCCTGTTCCACTCCCGCTCAGCGACGATTCCAGCACACTTCTCAGGAAGTTGCTACCAGCACCTTCGCGCGTAGTAGAGCCAACCTCTTCGTTATTGAAAAACGCCGCCACCTGGAAATCCTTCTCCAATTCGCCTGCCGCAGCAAACGCTTCGGCAATCGCATGGCAGCTGCTCAGGTTGTCAAGACGGCCCGAATAAATCCACTCGTTTTCAAAACCGCCAAACTGCGCCGGCTGTACATCAAAAAGTTGCACGTCAAAATCAAGCAGCTTCGCACCTGCAGGGAGTTCCGCCTGCAAAGCCTCCACAAAGCGTTCCTTGCCGCCCACGGCAGTCCACAGAGCATTCAAATCGGTCTGCGGATTCACCTTGAGGCCATCCTGATTCACTCCGCGATTCAAATGAACCGCCAGTTGCGGAATGCGGAACAACTTAACGCCGCGAATCAGCTTGGTCTGCAATTTTCCATCCAATTCATAAGCCAGCAAGCCGGCATAGCCCAAATCTCGGTCCAGCCAACTCGTAAAAAGCGGGCTTCCGTAAATTTCAGGGTGCAAAGTGCGTACACCGGCCGCCGCCCCGTCCGGGTTCGGCGTAATTTTCAAAGTCGGAAAATCTGTATGGGCAAGGGCTATCCTAAACTGGGAGTCCGAACAAATTTGTTTTGGGCATCGAACCGCTATCAAGGCACCACCACGTTCAAAAAAACGGGCATTTTTTTCACATTTTGCGTCAAAAAGGGCTTTTAACGCCTCTACGGTATGGTACGGAGTCACCGATTTGTTCAAAAATTCAAAGTATTCCATACCCTAAAAATAGATATTACAATGATTTACAACTATTTCGCATACTTTTTTTTACCTAATGTATTTATTGACAAGTCTTTAATCTATATTCTTGACATGGCTTTTAAACCTCGCATTAACTGGATGGAAATTTCCGGCCTCCTGGTCGGTATATTCTTTGCCGTCGCTGTGATGGTTTTTGGCATCGTACTTTACGCAAAACTTTTCTCCTCCGGCATGATCGGTGTGGAAGAATACAGTCTGCATAGCCGCTTTGAAAAAGCGTTCGGTCTAAGTCCGGGAACCCGAGTTATGATTAGCGGTGTGGATGTGGGCCGTATTGACAGCATGACCGTCGAAGGTGAAGGCGTCAGGATTACATTTACTATTCAAAAAAAGTTCCAGAACCTGATTACGGATAGTGCCAAGGTGTATGCCATGCGCGACCAGAACATGATTGCAGCGCGTGTCATCAACATCGATATTCGTCGTGGTAAGGGTAACGTACTGCCTGACGGCGGTTATTTGCCGCCAGGAGAATCGCAAGATATCGAAACGGTAATGGAAAAAATCAACATGGTCTTGGGCCGCGTAAACGGTTTGATTGACGCCGCCGACACCATTCTCGGCATGGCCAAGGATACGGGAACGACCATCGGCGCCCTGTTCGGCTCTAGACTTTTGTATGACAACTTGAACCGCCAGCTCATGCGTCTTGACGATATTACCTACCAAGGCAAAAAGGTCTTGTTCCAGGCATCCGGCTTGTTCGATACAATCCAATACCACGTTCCTGTCTTGCTTGAAAAGGTGGATACCATTGCAACGACTGTCTCTGAAATGATGGTCGAGGTCAGGCCCCTGCCGCAAAAGGTGGACAACGTGATGAATCGTGTTGACGGCTTGATGGGTCAGGTGGACAAAACCTTCGGCCGCGTCGACGGACTCTTGAACGAGGTGAGCCTTGTTACCTCAGGCCTTTCGGACTTTATGGAAGCAACGGAGCAGACGCTCCAGAATGCGGATGACTTGATGGC
The DNA here is from genome assembly GCF_900316465.1 of uncultured Fibrobacter sp. Taxonomy (NCBI): domain Bacteria; kingdom Pseudomonadati; phylum Fibrobacterota; class Fibrobacteria; order Fibrobacterales; family Fibrobacteraceae; genus Fibrobacter; species uncultured Fibrobacter sp. The sequence goes on from NZ_ONDD01000011.1 coordinate 62,614, forward strand.
TGGTGTTTCGAACATGTGGATCGTGAAGCGTTCCATGCCTAATCAAGATTCCGTGCCCTTCATGGTGGAGACGTTATGGTAAAGCTTAAGACAGCCATTATCGCGCTCCTTGCCGCAGGCTCCATTGCTAGCGCTTCCGATTCGGGCGTTTATTCGTTCCGCGCCCAAAGATCCTTAGACAAAGGCAAATTCGCAAAGGGTTACAACCAGCTGGAACGCGCCCTGCTTGCTAGCCGCAAAGAAGCCGACTTGCTTTCTGAAGGCCGCGTACTTGTCGCCATGGCACAGATCCGTACCATGAGCCTCGACCTGAATTTTGCAGACTCCCTGCTCTCGGTCGTCCGCAAGGAAGTATTAGACCAAGGCACACTCTTGCAATACACGAAAGTCAAAATCAGCCTTTTGAACGCTCAAGAAAAATTCAAGGAAGCGACAAAGATCTGTAGCGCCTACGACGAAAAGGCCTTAAAGAAAAACGAAGAAACGGCGCAAGCCGCCTTCTACGGAGAATGCGCCATCGCTTATGCAGCCGTTCGCAGCGACCGCGCCGAAGATGCTTTAAAAATGACCGGCAAGCGTTCCGACAAGAAGGGCGGATTCTACGCCTTCACCGCTGCCCGCATGGCAGACCTTTCCGGAAGCAGCGAAGCCGACTCCCTTTACCGTGTCGCCGAAGAAAAGGCAATCAAGGCAAACAAGCCTTACAACACGGCAACCATTCTTTATTATCGCTCTAAATTGAAAAGCACTCCTAAAAACGAAGTAGCGGACTTGAAAGCCCGCTGCAAGAATGCTTTTGAATTGATGGGTCTTCCGAACAACGCCAAGCGTTGCGCGGAATAATTTCAACTTAATTTGCAGAACTATCTGCCGGAGTGTTGACTGCGGCTGTTGTGTCGACGACCGCTGTCGAATCCGTTACTGCTGTAGAATCTGCTGCGGCTTCTTTCGCTTTAGCTTCTTCTGCAAGCTTTTCGTCTTGGGCCTGTTTCATAGCAAGGAGTTCGCGATAAACGACTGCCGGATGAATCTTGCCGTCGGCCATTCCGTCGACGAGAACCTTGATTTTTTGATAGGTTTCGTTCTTCTCTAAATCTTGGCCGAAGAAATTAAAATTGAGCAGCTTGGTAATCTTTATATAGAAGCTTTTGCGGAACTTCTTGAAGCGCGGCTGCATCACATCGTTCAAGATGGTTTCAAGCGCCATCTCTGTCTGCATCGAATCCAGTTCAAAGCTGCGGTAAATCGTGCGGATATGATCGGGAATGGTCGAATCCGGGCTATCGAAATACTTGCGCATCACGTTAGCGGCTTCAGTCCTGTTCGGGTAAGGTCCGCGAGCAAGGCGGAGCGCATAGTAAAGCGACAGGCGCCAGTTCTCGGGGTAAACGCGGCTTGCACGACGCAGCACCGAGAAGTCAGACGTGTCAGGAGCGTCGACAGGCGTCACACCGCCTACAAAGTAATACGGTGTATAGAACAAGGAGTCAAGACTGGTAGAAAGTTCAGCCACATGGCCGAGGTAAGCGTATTCCTTACCGGTCAGGTAGCTTTCACCAAGTTCAGTCAAGCCCTTGATCCAGAAGAGTCCTGCCACCGATGCGTCGTGCCCTGCTGCCACATAATGCACCGTCGATGCCTTCGGCAAGAACGACTCGTCGAAGTTCGTGCCGGGAAGCGGCTTTGCAAAATGGAAAGCCGCAGCGACAATGGCGATAGCAACGATGATGACAGCAAGGAATCGCATAACTTAAATCTGGCAGGCCTCAGCGAGTTTTTCGAGAGCGTCGACGCAATCGCTTGCGAAGTTCTCGGGATGTCCGCTACGCTGGTAAGCAAAGTTCAAACCACTGGAGCTGTTGAGCACGTGGAACTTGCGCTTGCCACCGCCGTTGGCGATAGCCGTAAGCACGGTCTTTGCGTCACCGCCCTGACCGCCCGGAACACCAGGAATAGATACACCCGGAATCAAGAACGGAATTTCGTGCTTGTGAGCAACCGTGTAAGCGGTAATCTTTTCAAGTTCTTCGGGGTGAGTTGCACCGACAACGGCACCGAGGTAACCGAGGTTGGCGTCCCATTCCATAATCTTGTCAGCTACGGAATAGAATGCTTCGGCAACATCGCGCGGATTATCGCCACGGACCACCGGCAAATCCTGGAAGTCGTGGGCGCCCTTGTTGCTCGTGCGGAGCAAAACGTAGGCACCATTTTCAGAATTTTCGCGAATGAACGGGCCCACAGAATCGGCACCCATCCAAGGAGAAACCGTCACGGCATCGGCCTTGTACACATCGTAAGCGGCAGTTGCATAAGCAGCGCTCGACTTACCGATGTCACCGCGCTTTGCATCCAAAATCACGGGAATACCGGCGCTGCGATAGTCGGCAATCAGCTGCTGCAACACGAGCATGGCCTGCACGCTCACGCATTCGTAGTAAGCACTGTTCGGCTTCACCACCGCGGGCGTCACGTTACGCTTGAGGCAGCATTCCAGAATTTCAGAATAGAAACGCTTGATCTTGTCTTCGGCAGATCCTTCAGGACAGCACGGGTCGATCAACTTCATGACCGGATCCATGCCAAGGCAAACCGGGTTACCGCACTTGGCGATACGTTCTTCTAAGCGAGCCTGGAAGTTCATTACTTAAGGTCCTCTTGAATCTGGGCGGCTTCGTAGCTAAGGATACCATGAGCGACAGCGACGTTCAAGGATTCGAGTTCGCTGCTCATCGGGATCTTCACCGTTTCGTCGGCGAGTTCAATGAAGTACGGGTTGGTACCGGCGCCTTCGTTACCCACGAGGAACGCCATCTTGCGAAGCTTGTTCTGCGGAATCTGGCGCAGGGACTGCTTGGCGTGCAAGTCAGTTGCAATGATGGTGTAACCCTTGCTGCGCAAGAAGTTAATCTGGTCAACGAGATCCACATCAAATTCGAAAGGCACGCGGAGGAAGGTTCCCGAGGAACCGCGCACCACCTTCGGGTTGAACGGGCTCACGGTGCCGCGGCCAAGAATCATACCGTCAGAGCCAAAGCCGAGGCTCGTGCGGAAAATCGTTCCGAGGTTACCCGGATCCTGCACGGCGTCCACAAGCGTAATCACACTGCGGCTCGATTCATAAACCGGCTTCTTGCTTGCAATGCGGGCAACGGCAATCACGCCCTGCGTGGTCATGGTCGAAGATAGACGCTTCATCTGTTCGTCGGTGAGCACGTTCAGTCTGATTTCGGCTTCGTTAATCTGTTCAATCAGGGCTTCGTCGTTAAAGGCTTCGGTCACATAGACGCCCATCACGAGTTCGCGGTGATTGCTCACGAGTTCCTGCACCACATGCACGCCTTCGCCAAGGAACTTGCCTTCGCGTTCGCGGCCCTTTTCAGTCGTAAGGGCCAAAAGCTTCTTGTACCAAGGCGGGTTGAAGTTAGAATCTTCGCTGGCTTCGGCCTGAGCCACGCGTGCTTCGAGTGCGGCTTCGTCCAATACTTCTTCGACTTCTTCCTTCTGTTCTTCGGGGCGTTGGCGGTAAATCGGAGCACCTGCAGAAGCGAATTCGCGGCGCGGGCGACGGTCGCCACCAAAGCGGCCACGTTCACCAAACGGACGGCGACCTTCGCGGCCTCCGAAGGAGCCACGGTCATCACCGTCGCGGCGCGGACGGCGTTCACGGTCAAAGCGACCTTCGCGGCGATCGCCACGATCACCAAAAGGCTTCCTGTCGCCAAACTTACGTTCGCCACGGTCGAAAGAACGACCTTCACGGCCACCGCGTTCTTCGCGGTCATCGTCACGGCGCGGACGACGTTCAGGCTTTTCGCTCACTCCGAACTTACGGTCCAGAGTCATCTTTACGGTGCGGTTTTTATTTTCTTCGCTCATACTTTTTCCATGATTTGTTTGGCGACGGATTCTCCGTCAATTTTCAAAAGCTTGAACAAGGCAGGAATTTCGCCCTGTTCCACAAAATGATCCGGCAAGCCAAAGCGCAACAGGCGCTTATCGGTGTAACCGAGATCAGCAATGAGTTCAGCCACAGCAGAACCGAAACCGCCTACCAGCGTGTTGTCTTCGAGCGTCACGATCGTCTTGTGGGCGTCAAAGAGCTTGCGGTAAGCTTCGGTATCCAGCGGCTTGATAATGCGTGCATCCACGACTGTGGCGCTCTTTCCGTTTTCGCGGAGAACGGCAGCCGTCTTCTTCAGTTCGTTTGTCATGAAGCCTGCACCCAAGAGCAAGATATCCTTGCCTTCTTCCAGAACCTTCGGGAGCTTCACGTCCACGGTTTCGGGAGCGGGTTTCAGGTGTTCTTCCAGTGCGGTCCCGCGCGGATATCGGATTGCGACAGGTCCCTTCATGTCGATAGCCGCGCGCACCATGTCGCGCAGTTCGTTTTCGTTGCTCGGCGCCAAGATGGTAATACCCGGCACCGTGCGCAAGAATGACAAGTCGAACGCGCCATGGTGAGTCGGGCCATCGGCTCCGACCAGGCCCGCCCGGTCAAGCACCATCACCACATGCAAGTTCTGCAAGGCAATGTCGTGCATAATCTGGTCATAGGCGCGCTGCATAAAGCTCGAATAAATAGCGACCACCGGAACCACGCCGTCGCAGGCAAGGCCCGACGCAAACGTAAGCGCATGTTCTTCGGCAATACCCACGTCAATCACGCGGTCCGGAAGTTCTTTGGCCACAATGTCCATACCGCAACCGGTAGGCATAGCGGCGGTAATGCCGATAATGCGGTCGTCCTTCTTCGCGAGTTCAAGGAGCGTGTTTCCGAACACATGCGTCAAAGACGGGTTCGGTTTTCCCGGAGCAAGCGGAAGTCCGCTTTCGGGATCGAAAGGTCCAATGCCGTGCCACTTGGTCGGGTTCTTTACCGCAGCATCAAGCCCACGTCCCTTTTCGGTCAAGATATGCACCAGGCACGGGCCCGGCTGTTCCTTGACACGCTGCAACAGCATAATCAGTTCGTTAATGTCATGACCATCAATCGGGCCAAAGTAACGGATACCGAGATCTTCAAAGAATCGGCCCGGCTTCACCACCGTCTTCGCCGCATTTTCTGCCTGCAGGAACAAGTCACGGAAACGAGATCCCAAAATGCCCGGAAGGCGCTTCATCAGGCGGTCCAAGTCCGAACGCATCTTGTTGTAGACCGGGTCCGAAATCACGCGGTTCAGGTACTTGCTGAAGTTACCCACATTCGGAGCAATGCTCATCTTGTTGTCGTTCAAGATGATGGTCATGTTCTGCTTCGAAAGACCGGCGTTGTTGATGGCTTCGTAAGCCATACCGCCCGTCATGGAGCCGTCACCGATGACTGCGACCACGCTGTTCTTGCGCTTGAAGTGGTCGCGCGCCACGGCAAAGCCGAGGGCTGCAGAAATAGAGGTCGTCGCGTGTCCGGCGCCGTAGCAGTCGTACTCGCTTTCGTTCCTCTTCAAGAATCCGGAAATGCCACCCTGCTGGCGAAGCGTCTCGAAACGGTCGAAACGTCCCGTCAAAAGCTTGTGCACGTAAGCTTGGTGTCCTACGTCCCACACGATTTTGTCGTCAGGAGCGTTGAACACGTAATGCAAGGCAAGCGTCAGTTCCACCACACCCAGGCTAGATGCCAGGTGACCGCCATGCTTCGCCACTTGACCGATGATGGTCTCGCGGATCTGCGACGCCAGGTGATAAAGCTCCTCGACAGAGCAGTGCTTTATGTCCTGGGGGGACTTGATATTCTTAAGGTCCATTAGTTAACCCTGGTAATGATGAATGCGGCAATGGAGCGCAGGATCTTGGTATCGCACTTGAGGCCATCCAGGGCCTTGAGCGATTCCTCGTACAGTTCATGCGCACGCTCGCGGGACTTGTCGAGACCCACGAGTGCCGGGTATGTCGCCTTACCCTTTTCGATGTCGGAACCGGCATCCTTGCCCAGTTCTTCGGTCGTAGAAACAATGTCCAGAATGTCATCCACAATCTGGAACGCAAGGCCAATGGAACGGCCGTAGTTGCGAATAATCTTAATGTCGTCTTCGCTTGCATTTGCAAGGCGGGCGCCCACTTCCAAAGAGGCCTCAATCAAAGCCGCCGTCTTGTGGTAATGGATGTAATCGACAATTTCCAGGTCCACCTTCTTGCCTTCGCATTCGATGTCGATCATTTCGCCACCGATCATGCCGTAGGTACCCAAGAGGTGAGCAAGGACTTCAATTGCCTTCGCGTTACCGGTCTTGCCCATCAATTCGAAAGCGAGAATGCAAAGGGCATCGCCAGCCATCACGGCAGTGGCTTCGCCGAACTGCTTGTGGCTCGTGGGCTTACCGCGTCTAAAGTCATCGTTGTCAATGCAGGGCAAGTCGTCATGAATGAGCGAGAAGGTATGGAGCATTTCGAGGGCGCTCATGGCGTAATCTACCGATTCGCCCTTGCCGCCAAACATGTCAAATGCAGCACGCACAAGTGCCGGACGGAGTCTCTTGCCGCCCGCAAACATGGAATAACGCATCGCCTCGTGGAGCCTTTCCGGACGGTCGGCTACGGGCGGCAAAAATTCATCAAACTTCTTTTCCGCTTCCTTAGAGATGCGGGACAGGTAATCGAGGGCAACAGCCGCTTCTTTTTCAAGGGTTTCCATATAACCCCAAAGATACTTAATTTCGCGATTGTATACAAGTCTAAACAGAGCGAAACAAGGCTACAAGATGTGAAAAAGCACATAAAAAACCGCCCTTTTAAGGCGGCTTTTACTTGTAAGAAAATTGTATTTGTTCCCTAGAACAAGGCGCCGTAAAGCGTCACATCGTCGATGTAGAATTCGGTGCCGTCCTGCGGGAAAATATGGAGCTGCTTGACCAAGTACTTCACCCCGCTCCAAGAAGTAAAGCAGGTTTCGGTCTTCGCATTTCCGACGCAGAGTTCAGCCGGATTCACGCTAATGCGCTGCCAGTCTTTGGTGAGCGGCAACCATTCGGTAGCAGCCTTCAAGCTCTTGTTATCGTTGATGTAGTTTTCAAGCGAAAGGCGAATATTTCCGTCACCCTTGGCGTAGAACACCACGGAATCGATCGCAGAGAAATTCATCTCATATTCGAAAGTCATTCCGACAAGTACCCAGGCGTAATCGTCATCGGCAAGCTTGTATTCACCATGGAACACCTTGGACTTGCGAGTCGAATCGTACACAATGCCGTCAGCCACATTCTTGGCCATAGGCGTGAGCGTCGTTCCCTTGAAAAGGGCATCCGTATTCACATACCAGCTCTTGATACCATCTTCAAAGTCCTGCAGCACCATAACCGGGTTAGAGAATTTGGTGTTGTACGGATCGGCAATAGCTTTCCATTCTGCATAAAGGGTGTTAGCACTATCCGGTATCACAAAGTAGATGTCAAGCGAATCCTTCGCCGGTACGCTGGGCAACACATAAGAGCCAGCATCGTTCGTTTTGACCAACAGATCGAGGCCGTAAACGCCCACCCACAGGAATTCTTCACCCGTACGGAGCGTTACTTTGCTCGAAATAGAGGCCGTAGCTTCCAGGCGGAGCGTGTCAAGCTTGGCGAGGTCCTTAGCCTTGTAAACCTTGGAGTACGCAAATCCGTCCTTGGTAACCGTCAAGCGGTAGTCGCCCGAGTCAGGCCATTCCATTTCAAAACGGCCATTCTTGTCGGTACGCAGCTCAGATTCCACCATCGAGTTCTGCACGGCATAATCTTCAACCTTAGCATCGGCGGCACGCAAGGCAACCGTCGCATACGTTGCCGGAGTTCCATCCTTGAGCAAAGCCAAGACTTGCAGCAGTTTTTCAGGTTCAACCGTATCTTCCGGAGTCGTATCTTCAGGAACCACGGCTTCGCGGTAATCCTGCATAATCGATTCCATCGGGGTTACAAAGAGGTCCTTTTCGCCCAGGCTCTTGTCAAAGTCTTCGTTCACGAAGTACAACTGCAAGGAGTCATTGGCCGGAATAGACGAAAGCGCAAACCAGCCGGATTCATCGGTCTTCACCAGGACGTCAGTACCCACAATACCGACCCAAACCGTAGACGATCCTTCAGGAACATCTACGACACCGGCAAGCACAGCCGTCGGTTCGAGACGCACGGTATCGGGCTTGAGCGAGACACCGGCTTCAGCAAATTCATTACGGGTCAAAACTCTGGAGTAAGCCACGCCATCATGGGCGACCGTCAAGCGGTACTTGCCGTCAGCAGGGATTTCAACCTTGAAGTTACCCTTTTCGTCGGCATAGGAATCCGCAATCACAAGGGCATTCACTTCGCCAGCGGACTTTTCCTTATAGTCCACCTTACGGAGTGCCACAGTCGCATAAGATGCAGGCTGACCATCAATAAGAGCAAGCCCGTTCGTAGTAATACTACCCGGACCACCTGCCACATCATCTTTATTGTTGGAACAGGCTACCAAACCCGCTATCGACAGCGAGAGCAAAGGCAAAAGAAAGAGCGATTTTCTCATTTTTCTTTCTCCTTTTCCTTTAGAGGTTTGGTAAATGCCAAGGGGAACATCTGGATGTTCAACTGGAATACAGTATCGTCATCCGTCCCTTCTTGAGATAAACGTAGTAAATCTTCACGGAAAGCGTTAATCTTTTCGCGCAGGAGCTGGATATCATCCATGCAAAAAGTCATCGTGACCGTGCTAATGTCCCTAAGGAACGGCTGGTGCCTGTCCAGGGATTCGTCGGCAAGGCGAATTGTTTCGTGCTGGAATGCACGCACAGCCTGAGAACGCCAGTTTCCCCCCGTGGATACAAAGGTGTCGTTCACCTTCCAGTAGCCGTCGCGGTCGGTAGAAATCATGTTGAGGTCCGCGAGCAATTTCACGGCGTCACGGGCTTCTTTTTCGGTAATGTTCGGGGTGCAGCTTTCAGCAAGACCCTGGTAGTCATCCTTGAACTTGCAAATGCCAATCACCGAACGAATTGCGTTGTAATACCAATGACGGTAGAATTCCAGTTCCTTCTTTTGCAACAACTTAAGAGAAACACCCTTCAGGGCCTGCATGCGTTCATAGTGTTGCAAAGCGTCGGCGTCAGTCTTGGCGCGGCCGAAATACACCATTTCAGCCCAATAATCGGCTTCTTTACCTTCAAGTTCGAAGAATTCTGCTGCGGGCTTAATCAGACTAAGGGGCAAGTGGATCTTGCCCTGCGATACGCGAAGGAGGTTGCCAGGATCAGCGCCCATCTTCATGGCCATGTAACGCCACGAAATAACAGTCTTACGCTGCTTAAAATCCTCAAAAGCATCCCTCAACCATTCGCGATAGTCCGTATATTCAAAAATCTTCTTCATAACTATAAAGATAAATCATTGACTATCAAAAGCCTATGCCGTAAAATCAATCTCCGTTGTGGAAGTTTACAACGATTTTACAATCGGCATCACAGGTAGCTTTCCAATGGCACTCGGGCTTATCCATCATGGATAAATCCTTGCAAATTCCGCTAAATTCGAGGATTTCGGGGTTTTCGGAGCTACGGCCGTAGGTGACCTTGTAGCTCAGTTCGCCGGCAGTTGAGGCCTGCACCGGCGGTTCGGCCATCAGGCGCGCTGTGAGCAAAATCACACAGTTGTCTTTGCGGGGCATTTGTGAATCATCTTCGCCCTCGGCCAAGACCCAATGCATCTGGAGCGGCTTGAAATCTACTTCAGGTTCCTTTTTGGCACAACCAAACAGGATTAACGCTATCAATAAAAAAAACGCCACTGTGAATTGCTTCGTTGCACTCGCAATGACGTTTTTCATAGTTCTAAATTCTGCGAACTACCGGGTATGACGGAAAGTTGCGCTCGTTACACGGTTACGGCCATTTTCCTTAGAGGCGTAAAGGGCCTTGTCAGCGCGTTCGAACAAGCGCTTCGGGTCTTCACCGGCAATCATTTCAGCAATACCGAAGGAGCAGGTAATTTTCTGCTGCTTGATCAGCTGCGAATTTTCAATCGCCATGCGGAGCTTTTCAGCAAGGAACTGGGCATTCTGGATCGGCGTGTCGCCGCACAGAATCACGAATTCTTCGCCACCCCAACGCACCAGGGCGTCGGTATTACGAATCTTGCTCTGGATAAGCTTCGCGAGGTTCACCAGGACTTCGTCACCCACCATGTGGCCGTAAGTATCGTTCACATGCTTGAAGTGGTCGATATCCAGAATCACGAACGACACCGGACTGTCGTTCTTGCTCAAATTCTCTTGTTCGCGCATGAGCACGCTGCTAAAGCCGGCACGGTTCAAGCAACCCGTAAGCGGGTCTTCCTTGCTGGACTTTTCGTATTCGCTCTTCTCGATTTCGAGAGCGCGCAAGTTCTTTTCGAGTTCTTCGCGCTTCTTCTTGCTTGCCGTACGTTCGCGGCTGTAGTCAAAGAAGCGGATCATCAAAATCACGAAGAAGGTAATGAACCAGAGGGCCACAAGTGCCGTCGAAAGTTCAGCCTTCGAAATCTTCTTGCCCTTGAAGCAGAGGCCCTTGATTTCAAGCGTTCCGTAGCCAAGCGGAGCGTTCGTACCCGTTTGGATTTCAATCAGCGGAATGTTCGAAAGGTCAACCCTTGCGTTATGGACGTTAATACCGTTCTGGGCCACCCACCAGCTAGCCACGCGGAATTCCTGCGGAACAAACACGGCCGGGTAAGTTTCTTCCAGCGGGAAGAATTCAATTTCGTTGAACTTAAGGGAAAGTTCGTCATCGGGGCGGGAGAACGTGCTGTCGTAGCCGCGCATGTAGAGACGAACGGTTCCTTCACCACGGGGCTTCACCCACACAAAAATGCTATCGAACCTGGAAAGATCCTTACCGCGAGTCTTGCCGTCACCCAAGAAAATCTTGACGCCCACATACGGGTAGGCGTAGCCTTCCTTCAGTTCGTAGTCCACGATAATGGAAGAGTCGGTACGGGAAAGCTTTACAGCCGACGCACCGCCATCCGCAGAATCCGTTTCGGCAATGATATACGGATAATCATGCAGGTACAAAGGTTCAATAACATCTAGGCCATTCTGATGCGCAAAAAGTGCAATGACGGTGATTGCCAAAAGCACGAAAATCAGAATGTTCATCCTGAACAGAACGTATATCTTCTCAAGTATCCTAGACATGGGAACTATCCTACCAAAATCCTCAATTTAAATATACAAAAAAGACCAAAAAAGCAATAATCCCTGTAAAAAAGTGTGCGGTTACTAACGCGATTATGTACAAAAAAGCCCCTTAATTCAAGAAAAAGGGGGCCCTTGTACAAAAAACTAGCGGGAAAGCCACCTTCCGAGGCGCCCAATCAGGGGTCGAACTGCCTTCGCCATGTCTTCGTGCGAATGTATGTCGGGGTGTCCCAGAAGTCCGACATTCGCCGTCGTGAGCGTCATGAATTCCAAATCGGACTTACCGGCAGCCTTTTGGGCGTCGTAAACCGCCTTCACTGTCGGGGTCAAGTCATCGTTAGGCCACACCTTGGTCGACAAAAGCAGGAACTTGACACCCGGATGGGCCTTACGGAGCTTATCGAGAAGTTCGGCGTAGGCCTTCTTGAAGGCGTCGTGCTTTGCGTAGGGCGGGTTCCCCTGGAAATCGTTGATTCCGATGAAAAGGACTATGACCTGCGGATGGAAAGAGTTAAAATCGTAACGGATGGACTGCTCGGAAACGCCATTTGCAAGATCCCCCGGAGCTTCGCCCGGTACAGTAAAGTCATACAAACGCGGAATCGGCCATTCCGGCACGATGTTGTCGTAATTGCGCACAAGGCCTCGCCCGCTAAAGGCATTCACCTGGAAATCAGCCTTGTAACCATCGGCAATCAGGAACGCGAAACTCTTGGAAGCGTTCGTCTTTTCGAACACCAAGGATTCGTCCTGACCATTTTGGCCTTCGTCGCCAAAGCCCACGGTAAACGAGTCGCCAATGAATTCAATGCGGCGGTTGCTCGGTTTGGGAGGTTCTTCAAACTTGCCCGATTTGTCGGTGGCGACTCTGTATAGGTGAACGCCTCCCGGATTGCTTTCGCTGATTTTTATCAGGCGATAAAGGTGCGAACCTGCACCGGCGGTCGTTTTTACTTTATACACATTCCGTGCATTTGTTGTAAACACGGCAATCTCTTTTCCGTCTTCGTCAACACGGAATCTGGCTTCGCCTTCCAGTTCAAATTCCAGCGACTTTGCCGCGGCCTTGAACTGCACCATGGCTGCCGGGGCACTGGTACGGCTATATTCCTTTCCATGTTCCCAGCGACCGCTGAACAACAGGTTCTTAGAAAACTGATCCACGGAGACCTCCGCTCCAAATGAGAATGACGACATGAGGGCACAACCCACCAATGTCGAGTAAATCCAATTCAAACAACGCATAAGGGAATAGTAGTAAAATAGTTTTCTACATTGCTTTACATGAAACTTGCTCGGTTGGCATCTACAGGGATATTGGCCTTGGCAGCTTACGGTATGCTGCTCGGGGCCTCTGCATTTGCCGAAAACGGCAAGCCGGCCGAAACGAAACCGGCAGTGCAAAAACCCGAACCGGGCTCCCCCGGCGACACGCTCACGCGCGAAGACGCCCGCATGGCACTCCTTGTGTACAAACTGCTTGACAAGGACGGAAAAATCAAGGGCGCAAACATTGAACGCGGCAAAAAACTATTCATGCAAAACTGCAGGCCCTGCCACGGCGACGACGGCCGGCGCTTCAACTTTTCGCTCTATTACGAAAAGCCCGCCTTTATTGGTGACCGCGCACGCGAAGAAATGCCCACCTTCTGGCACCAGATAAACTTTGGCGACAAAGAACGCGGCATGGAAGCCTACATCGACGAGTTCACGTTACAGGAACTCATCGATATTGCAGGCTTTGCACAAACGCTGCCGTAATTACTGCGGCTGGCGGCCGTTATAGACCTTGACTTCTTGAATAAACGAAAGTTCCAACAGTTCGGGGACTTCGCTTCCGTACGGCTGGATTTCGATTGTCTGCGGAGACTTCGCAAGCTTTAACGCATGCACAAAGAAACTTCTTTCGACTTCGTTGTCGCCGCGCTTGGTCGGGTTCTTGACCTTGGCCCCAATGAGCGCACCCACGGTCTTCGCATAGCGCAACACCTTCACCAAGTCAAACGTACTCAGCTTCTGGTAGTTGTTGCCGTACTTCGTAGAATTGAGTGCCGTCTGCAAGGTTTCCGAGTTGGCGGTATCCTTGAGTTCGTAGTCCGGAGCCTTCGCTTCGGGCCATGCGACCACAAATTCCTTGCGCCATTCTTCAGTCGGAGCACTCGAGCGGTTCACGTTCTTGCGTTCCACGAACGGGCAATAACCGTAGTTCGTAAGGATTTCAAAGGCACGCGATTCCATTTCGGGCTTGAGCACAAAACCGTAGCCGGCAATGTATTCGTTGGCGCATTCCATGAACTGCGGGAATCGGGAAAGCTCGTTCAACACGTCGGTGTTTTCGATCTTGAGCAAACGAACCGTCTGCACGCGGGCGCCGTAGTAAGACGAATTCCATTCGGCAATCGTCGATTCCACGTTGACCGGCGGCTTGATCCAGCCCTTGAAATTTTCAATTTCAGATTCGGCAATGCCGCACTTGAGACCGCGGAGATAGCTTTCGCGATTCAGCGAGAAGCGCAAGTACACTTCGTCGTTTTCAACCTTCGCAAGGCAGGCAAGCATCAAGAGCACGCGCGGCGAAGTTCCGGTCGAGGCAATCAGTTCGAAGTTCGGCAAACAAGAAATATTCTGTTCCGGCACCGACGCAATCGAAGATTCCAGCCAGTCGCGGCCGGCCTGTTCAAGCGAGACTGCGGCCACCTTGCCGCCCACCATGGTAAAGCGGACAAGGCCCAAGAGCCAAAGTTCGCGCAGCGGACGCGGCAAGTATTCCCAAGCGATCAGGCCATCTTTTTCTTGCAGGCGGAACGTCGGGTCCAATACCCAGAAAATAGAAGACGCAAAGAGAGCCGTACGCGGCTTGTCGAGCATGCGGAGCAATCGCACGCAATGACTACGGTCGCCGCGGAAACGTTCCTTGAGCCACCAGGAAACCAAGTCCTGGTGCAGGCGGAAGCCGTTCTTGCGGATAAATTCAAGAGCCTTTTCCGTAGGGACAAGGCATGCGTCTTCCTGTTCCAGCCAGCCGTTACCGGTAAGGAAACTGAAAATCAGGGAGACTTCGTTTTCGGCAGTCTTTTCGGAGATGCGCCTTGCAGAAGTAAACGCTTCGGTGCAAATCTGGTAACTGCGGCGGTGCAATGCATTGCTGTTGTTGACCTTGAGGTCGCCGGTCATGGCCAGGGCGAGCACCTCGCAAATATGCCAGTCAATCAGGTTCTGGTAGAACAGGTCTGCACCCTTTACAGCGGGAGCCTCCACAAGCAGTTCATCAAAAATACCGAGGAAGTTCGCAAAGCCATAATACACCGAGGTGTTTGTAGACGGGCTGCGCCAAAGCACGTACTCGCGGCACATTTCGAGCAAGAAAGTCTGCAGGTCGCGGCACTTGCTTACAGGAACCGTCAGTCGAAGTTCATTAAAGGTAAGACCTCTAGATGCACTATTATAAATCAAAGTCATGCAGTGGCGCTGCCACGGTTCCATCTTCTGGAACAGGCCTGCAACACGTTCTTTGTCGTTATAAAAACCGAGCGTTTCATCTTGGATGAGGGCGTTGTTCAACAGGCCCTTGTGACCAAAAGCCTTCGCATGTGCATTGCGAAGCAGAGGCTTGGACATCCCTTCAAAAAATGCATTCAAATCAAACATCAAATCAACCTTTATTGGGGAGCCAAATATAGTAAAAAATCACCTTATCGGTTTCTTACGTTTCTCGGTCCTTTTCAATAAGCCCGTCAAAAAACGGAAAAATCTTTCAGATCGTGAATTATCCTGCTTGTTCCGGCGCAGCGTAATCACAATATCACGCTTAAATTCGGCATCAGTGATTTTCAAAAGACGGATACGGCGGTTGTTGATTCGCCCCCACGAATATTCTGGCCAGAACCCCACACCGATTCCGCTAGCAATAGCATCTTTTACAGCGAGTGCATTATCGCTTTCAAAAATGATATGCGTCTTGAACCCGACTCGTTCACAATACTCGTTACAAATATTGCGCAATTGCTTGGAACCATAGAGCCCGATAAAGTTCGTCTCTTGCAATTCCTTGAGGCTGATGCTGTCGCGCTTGCGGTACTGCGATGTATTCGGCACAGCCAAGAAAATGTTTTCGGAGCAGACAAAACTTTCTTCATCGTCGGAACTGTATTTTTGCGCAGACGCCTTGTAGTTTGCATACGTACGAACGCAGATGTCATAAAGCGTTGTTTCTTCGTTCTGCACCAGGTTGAATCGCAAGTCAGGATCGTTTTGCTTATATAAGATAACGGCATTGGTCACGAACGTCGAAGCCGCAAGCACATTCAAGTTTAAGGTTGCCGATTGTTCATTTTCCATGGCACGGAGCTGTGCCGGGAGCGCTTCGATATCTTCGTAAAGAGGCTTTACTTTCTTATAAAAAAATTCCCCGATTTCTGTTAATTTGATGTTTCGGCCCTGAGTCTTGAAGAGTTTGACACCAAGTTCGTCTTCAAGTTTATGAAGAGCATGCGTAAGCGCAGGCTGCACAATACATAGGGTTTTCGCACTTTGCGTGACATGCTCCGTGCGGGCCACCTCCAAGAAATATTTCAAATGCGTAAGTTCCATACAATTTTCTTATCTAAAACAATTCATCAAAAATATTGATGAATTAAATATAAATAATCTATTAGACAATATGAATCGCCGGTTCTAAATTTGCACGCGAAAACAACAAGGAGTACTTATGAAACCGACATTCAAGACCATCGCACTCACCACCATTACACTGGGCGCCGCCGCAATTCTCTCGGCATGCGACCAGGCAAATACCTGCAAGTACGATGAAGCCGCCAACACGCTTTCTTGCTCCGAAAAGACTTACAAGACCGCAAACCTCGGCGGTAAAGTCTGGATGGCTGAAAACATTGCCGCCTACATTCCCGACTCCAGTGTCTGCTACGGCAACGAACACGTCAACTGCGAAATCATGGGAAGACTCTACACCTGGAGCGCCGCGACAACAGGTCTTTGCCCGAAAGGCTGGACACTCCCCTCGCAAGAAGATTTCAAGAAGGCCTTTGGCGGCGCCTCTACAGAAGCTCTTAAGCAAAGCGCCTTCAACATGCAATTCGCCGGATTCCGCTACTATGACGGAAAGTTTGCCGACTTGGATGCTAGCGCAAGCTTCTGGACCAGCGACAGCTACGACGATTCCAGAGCCTACCTCGTCCGCGCCACCGATTCCACTATCACTTACGAACACTTCAACAAGAACATTGCCGCCTCGGTCCGTTGCATAAAAGAGTAAATTTAAAGACGGAGGGATAAAATGACTTGGCTAATCGATTTATTCGCAAAGCCCTCGGTAGGGCAACAAGTATTAGCAATCGCGCTCACCGCCGCACTCGGCCTCATGATCGGAAAAATCAAGGTCAAGGGAATCGCGCTCGGTAGCGCAGGCGCCCTTTTCGTGGGCATTGGCCTTGGCCACCTGGGACTCCGTGTCGAGCCGAACGTCCTTCACTTTATTCAGGAATTCGGCTTGATCCTGTTTGTCTACACCATAGGCATGCAAGTGGGCCCCGGATTCATGGATTCCATTCGCCGTCACGGCCTTGTACTGAACATCCTTTCGACAAGCATCGTGCTGCTCGGCGTTATCGTAACGCTCTGCCTGTACTTCTTTACAGATATGCATAACAACGTACCCGTACTCATAGGAATGCTTTGTGGCGCTGTCACGAACACGCCTTCCCTTGGAGCCGCTAACTCAGCCTTTGCCGCGGCCGGGGTGGACACGTCCCTCACGGGTATCGGGTACGCTGTTGCATATCCGTTCGGCGTCATCGGAATCATCTTGGTCATGATTCTCGTGCGCCTCGTCTTTAGGCAAGACCCCGCGAAGGCAGCCGAAAAATATACGGCAGAAATCGCCGCCCACAGCAAAGAAATTGAATCTTGCAGTCTTACCGTTGAAAACCAGAACCTTTACGGAATCCAGCTCAAGGACATTCCGAACCTGATTTCGAGCGGAGTCGTCGTCACCCGCCTCTTGCGCGGAGAAAGCATTTTTACCCCGAACGGAAAGACGGTGATTGAACAAGGCGACAAGCTGCACATTGTGGGCATGCCCGAAGCCGTTTGCGCCATGGAAAAAATTATCGGCAAGCGTCTGGAAAAACCGATTACGCTTGAAACCAGCAACACCGACAAAAAGATTGTCGTCAAGACGATTCTCGTAACGAACAAGAAGATTCTCGGCCGCACCATCGGTTCGCTGGCTCTTGCAGAACGCTATGGCGTAAACATCAGCCGCGTCGTGCGCAGCGGATTCAAATTCACCGGCCGACTCGATTTAAGAATCAAGTTCGCCGACAAGCTTAGAGTCGTCGGTACCGCCGAAGGAATCGAAGAAGCCGCCAAGGAACTGGGCAACTCGCTGACCGCTCTTGACCACCCCGAAATTCTCCCTGCCTTCTTGGGCATTTTCCTCGGAGTCATTGTCGGAAGCATTCCTATCGCAATCCCTGGAAT
Source organism: uncultured Fibrobacter sp. (assembly GCF_900316465.1). Lineage (NCBI taxonomy): Bacteria > Pseudomonadati > Fibrobacterota > Fibrobacteria > Fibrobacterales > Fibrobacteraceae > Fibrobacter > uncultured Fibrobacter sp. The sequence goes on from NZ_ONDD01000011.1 coordinate 80,230, forward strand.
GCCGACGCCTCTCAAGCTCGGTCTCGCCGGCGGCCCGCTGATTGTAGCCATCCTCCTCAGCCGCAAGCGCAAAATCGGTCCGCTGAACTTCTTTATGGCCAACAGCGCAAACCTTATGCTCCGCGAATTCGGCCTCACGCTCTTCTTAAGTTGCGTCGGCCTGAATGCAGGCATCAAGTTCTTTGACGTGCTCCTGAACGGTGACGGCGTTTACTACATGGGACTTGCCGCACTCATCACCTTCGTGCCGCTCGCTATCGTCGCAACTGTCGGCCACCTGGTTTTCAAAGTCAACTACCTTTCGCTCTGCGGCGTACTCGCCGGCGCCACCACCGACCCGCCCGCTCTCGCATTTGCCAACGGCCAAGCGAACAGCGAAGCAGTGAACATCGGCTACGCCTCCGTTTACCCGCTCACCATGCTGCTCAGAATCTTAAGCGGCCAAGTGCTCGCCATTTTGCTGCTTCAGGCCATATAGTCAGCCGAATGGCCTTCTGTGAGCAGCAAGCGACTCGTATTAACGAGTCGTGGCTGCGACCTTTGATCACTTAGCGCTTTAGCGCTTATGTGAGCATGGCCCCCCTTGCGGGGGTAGCGAGGCGATATCACATTTTCATAGTGCGGTAGAGCCGAACGGTCTTTTAGTACTCCCTCGAACACTAAACGACCCTCCTTCCGGGGGGTCGTTTTTTTGAAGTACTCTATTTTCTTTGCTTACAATTCTTTATCCAGCGGATTCTTCGTCTGCACCAGAATCAGCAGATTGTTCACCTGCACCCTGTTCAGCGGGTTGTTCGCCTGCACCAGGACCAGCGGGTTCTTCACCAGCGCCAGGGCCAGCGGGTTCTTCACCAGCGCCAGGGCCAGCGGGCTCTTCGCCGGCGCCAGGACCGGCAGGTTCTTCGCCTGCACCAGGGCCAGCAGGTTCTTCGCCTGCGCCAGGGCCGGCAGGTTCTTCACCTGCGCCAGGGCCGGCGGGTTCTTTGCCTTCACCCGGTTCAGCACCTTCTTCACCGGCGCCACCACCCAGGTCGACAGTTTCTTCGTCGCCACCCTGATTGGCAGGTTCCTTACCGGCACCCGGATTTTCGCCAGCGGGTTGTTTTTCATCGCCAGCAGGTTCTTCTGCAGCAGGCGTCTTGTTTTCCGAATCAGCAGGAGTGTCTGCCGAAGCCTTATTCTTGCAACCATCAACCGGTTTGCCCAACATCATCGGAGTAAAGATTGTTCCATCGCACTGTACGGTATCGGCATCTTCTTCCACATATACCTTGGCGCACATATTCTCGGTCGAAGAACAAGCAAGATTGATCGCTTCTTCAAGCGTTTGAACACTTGCCGGAACATTGCTGTTATTAGCGGGATTGCTGCTAGCAGCAGTGCCAGAAGAGGAACTGTCATCACCGCAAGCAACGAACGATGCCATTGCAAAGGCGGCAATAGGAAGGATGATTTTTTTGTTAAGCATTTGGACTCCTTATAGAACTAAAAACCATAAAGAAAACATATATCCGATTCAAAAAGAATCGGATACGCGGCGCTAGTAAAAAAATTTTTCTTGCTCTATTCTGGAGCAACAATATCGCTTTTTGGAACTTTTCGTCACGTTTTAGAAGCGTTTCCACAAAAAAAAGACTCCCCTTCTGCAGGGAAGTCATTTGTTGAGCTAAAGCAACAGGCCGTCAGCCTGTTGTCAGAGCTTTATTAGTTCACCGGGCAAGCTTCAACCCATTCGCCCGCGATCGTTGCGCACTGTTCCTGGGTAACCGGAATGCATTCAGCCATACCCGGAACATCGCTAGCCATATAGCAGGTTGCACCACCAGCAGCCGGAGTTTCAGCGGCCGGGTCGGTCGGAGTTTCAGCAGCCGGGTCAGCCGGAGTTTCGGCAGCCGGGTCAGCCGGAGTTTCAGCGGCCGGGTCAGCCGGAGTTTCAGCGGCCGGGTCAGCCGGAGTTTCGGCAGCCGGATCAGCCGGAGTTTCGGCAGCCGGGTCAGCCGGAGTTTCGGCAGCCGGGTCAGCCGGAGTTTCGGCAGCCGGATCAGCATTTTCGCAACCCTTAACCGGAGTATCCTGACCCATAATCATCATATTCCACTGAGTACCATTGCACTGATAGTAGTCATTGTAATCTTCGGTAAGAACCTTAGCGCAAAGATTCTGAGTCGGAGAGCACGGAATCTTGTCAATATCCATAAAGGTCTTGACGCTAGCCGGGGCGACATCATAGGACGGACCCGAAGAAGAGCTATCGTCACCGCAACCCACGAGAGCGGTCATAGCAAGAGCAGCAACAGGAAGAATAACTTTTTTAGTAAACATTTTGTCTCCTTATAATGAATTAGGTAGTCCCTAATATACATCCATTTTTTTCAAATAGGTTGCTTTTTTTAAACAAAATATTGACATTTGTTGTATTACAAAACAACGATTTTATACAAATATTGCTACCTTGTAAACATTTATGTACAAAGTAGCAATATTTTCTTATTCCACAAGATCGTGAATCGTTTGGCAGTTAATAGAGCCGCCTGCATAAACATAAAATTGAACGCCCTCAATGACATCGCCACACTTTATTCCACCCGCTGGGCACTCTGACGCAATAACAACATCATCTCCTTCGCATTCAGAAGTATCATACCTATCTGACGGGAACACGGCACAAAGCTCACTGTCATAGCATGTAAAAGTGGCGCCGTTCTGAACACTCACAGGAACCGTTTCTTTGGGGTCACTATTTTCTTTATCGGAGTTCGTAACATCCTTTACTTCGGCGTCATCATCCCCATCTTCCAGAAGTTCGGCACAGCTCATCGTGTTAAACACAGCGCCATAGTAATAAACCTTGGCCGAATCCGTTCCGTTTTTATCCTTGTCGGAACAAACCTTCGCAGCACCAGAAGGGCATCCATTTCCCAAAGTGACCGAAACAATCATGCCATCGGCACCTTCGGCTTCTGTCGTGCACATCGCCTTCACATATTTTTCAAAGGCGGCATTCGCCTCGATGCAGGAACGCGTCCTAAAAACATCGGCCATTTGGTAATAGCACGAAATCAAGCCCGTAGAACCATCATATGTATCTTGTTTAGAATCCTGCTCAGCCGGTTCATCTTTCACCGTCGAATTGTCAGGCGTCGAAACAGCATCCGTAAAATTTTTTACTACGGAATCTGCCTCTGCAGTATCATTGGCATACCACTTGGTATTTTCAACCTTGGCATTCGCTTCGGTAGAGTTGGAATCGCTATCGCAACCGAAAAGGGTTACAAGCGCCAACGCAGCGACAGGCATCAAATATTTCAGATGTTTCATTAGAACTCCTTGTTTAACTCTTATAACCAAATATACATCAATATCAGAGAGTTCTGCAAAAAAAATCCCCCGGCATTTCGCCAAGGGATTTAAAAAGTAGCTCTAATCTATCTTGTTCGCCGAGCTGAGGCAACAGAACTTATTAAAAAAACTGGGGCGGCCAACGCGGGTTCTTCGAGGACATATCGATCTTGTAGAAGTCCTTCTCGAAGCGGCCGTCGTCCATGCCGTACATCTGCATCACGTGGCGGGCAATCCACTTGCCGAGCTTGAGCACGGTGAGCTTCTTGCGGAGGCGGCCCTGGCAGTCACGGTTCATAATGTCCGGAAGCGTCGAGGTCGTGAGGATTTCGTCGATGGCCGGGCTGTTGAGCTTTTCGCGGGCTTCGGCACTGGTGTGGAAGTGCGTCACGCCGAAGCAAACGCGGTTCGGGTTACCCTTCTTGATGTGTTCGCAGCACTGCACGATCGTGGTACCGGTACGCACCATGTCGTCGAACACGATCACGTCCTTGCCCTCGATTTCCTCGATGCTGATGTCGGAAAGTTCCGGGTTGAAGGTCATGCTGATTTCGCGTTCGCCGGTACGGACCTTGTCCATCACCACGCGCTTGCATTCGGGGAGCTGGAGAGCGTCGAACACAGCGTTCATGAACGGGCGTGCGCCCTTGTCCGGAGAGACGATCACGAGGTTGTTGCCGTCCTTACCGGTCTGAACGAAGTTGCTGCTCTTGATGTAGTGAGCGTAAACGTCGGTCGGAATCAGGTTGTGGAAGTTGCCTTCAAAAATTTCAGTAAACAGGTTCTGCACCTTGATGCTGTGGTTGTGGCAGGTCACCACGGCGTCAACGCCAGACTTCTTGAGGAGTTCGGCGTAAAGGAGGCTCGTGAAGGCCTGGCCGTCGAACTTCTTGAGGTCGACATCTGGGCGATCCTTTTCGAGCGGACCGACGCGGTGCGGACCGCGGTCCTGGGCGCTGTAGAACAAATCGGGCTCCACGAGCACCACCTGTTCGGCACCGTTGTCCTTAGCGGCGCGGGCCAAAATGCAGTTACGCATGGCGTAGTCGTTACGGCTGCGTTCATGGTTCGAAACCGAGCAAATCAAAACGATCTTGCCTTCCAGGCGACGGCCGATATGTTCCATATCGTCCACGTCGAGCATGTAGCGGGGGCAGAATTCGGAGTTTGCGAAGGTCTTCAAGGAGACCACGTCGGAAATATCTTCACGGAGGCCGATGTACTGGGCCATGTCGATGGCGAACGGATCATCAGTGAAGTTTCCGGTCACGATAAAACGATCAGACATATTTACGCCTTGATGTTGAGGTTGAACCATTGGTTATGGGCAAATATAGAATAATTCGATACCCAAATTCAAGGCCGTCTTACAATAGGCGACTTTTCAAAAAAAAGACTTTCGCCATTTCTGACGAAAGCCTTAAAAATAAAATGATGCTCACATTTTGATATTGATTTAGAAACAAGCAGGACAAGGCGCGAGCTCCCGTAGCGTACTAAAACGTACGTGAGGGAGCGAGCAACGCCGTAATGCGCCGTTTATAAATCAATAATCCTGTCGTTCTGCATGAGCTGCTCAAAAGTCTGGCGTTCGCGCACGACCTTCAGTTCACCGTTGGTGTACATGGTTTCGGCAGCATAACGACGGCTGTTGTAGTTGCTGCTCATGGCGGCACCGTAGGCGCCAGCGTCATGGAGAACCAGCAGGTCGCCCACCTGGGCCTTCGGGAGCTTGCGGGTCACCACGAAACCGCCTTCTTCCTGCGTGAACACGTCACCGGATTCGCAGAGCGGGCCTGCAACAACGGCGTCCACCGTTTCGTTCAGTTCGCGACCGTCGCGGGCAATAATCGAGATGGCATGATAGCTACCGTAGAAACTCGGGCGAACGAGGTCGGTAAAGCCGGCATCCACCAGGTAGAACAGGTTGTCGCCCTGCTTCTTGACGGCGCGGATTTCGGCCATCAGGTAACCGCTTTCGGCCACCAGGTAACGACCCGGTTCCACTTCAAGGTGAACCTCGTGGCCAATGCTCTGCTGAATGCGCTTGCGGGCATCGTCCCACAGTTTGTAGTAAGCGTTCACGTCGATGCGGTTTCCCTTGTCTTCTTCGTGATACGGAATCGGGAGGCCGCCCCCTGCACTGATGGTGCGCAAGTGAGAGCCCAGGCGACGGCTAGCGTCGACCATGGCATCGCACACCTGAGCGAGGTGTTCAAAGTCCGTGCCGGAACCGATATGCATGTGCAGTCCCGTAATCCACATGCCATTCGCCTGCGCGAGCTTGATGCAGTCCTTGATCTGTTCGTGCCAGATGCCGTGCTTGCTGAGGTCGCCACCGGTGTTGGTCTTGCGGGAGTGTCCATGGCCAAAACCCGGGTTCACGCGGATGGTGAGTTCCGACTTCACGCCGAAATCAGCGAGCTGCTGGATCATATCCGGCGAGCCCACGTTCACGGCGATGTTGTGTTCCTTCACGAGTTCAAGAGCATCCTTGTCGAAGATGTCTGCGGTGTAGACAATTTCAGGAGCCTTGCCCTTCTGCTGGCCACCCTTGAATCCGGCCTTGAGGGCGCGAACGATTTCGCCGGCAGAAACCGCATCAACGACGCAGCCGAGCTTACGGATAAGCGAAACCACGGAAAGGTTCGGGCATGCCTTCTGAGCAAAGCGAACGGTGTCAAATACCTGGACATCCTTCACGCACTTTTCAATCGTGGCGCGGTCATAAATCCAGAGCGGCGTGCCGTACTGTTCGGCAGCCTTCACAAAAACGTCTTGAGGAATAGAATAATTTGCCATACGGGGGTTAAATTTAGAAAATGGGCGTGAGGTGCAGGGCCGCACTGACGAGCTTTAACGCCACATTGCTTAGGACAAGTGAAATACGGAGAGCGAAGTTCGCGCCGGCTTTACACAAAATGAAAAAACGCAGGCGTTCTTGCCTGCGTTCAAACTTTAAAACCTGAGCGCCAAATCCATGCCAACTGTTTTGGCAAGTGGATTTATCAGCGGGACAAAATCCACTTTTACCTGCTGCGACTTTGTTCGGTATCTTTCTGCGGATTTCTGGTACTCTTCGGACTGTTCCAGCATCCTGTTTCCTCTGATACCCTTCCCTATGCCGCCAGCAACACCGAAAACACCGCCCATCAAGAGGCACGCGCTAGGAGCCATGATAAACACGACTAAAACGCCACCACCCTCTAACGAAGCACTTGAAGAAGCGTTAACACTCCATATGGTTCCGACCGCACCGAGAGTCCCCAAAAACACGCCGGCAACAATGTCATCAACGTAGTCTTCCAACAATTGTTCGCCTTCGGTTTTCAGCTTCGCAGACATTTCTTCGTAGTACAAGGCACTGTCGGAAACCGCGACAGAAAGCGAATCACTAGCGCATTCCCCAGATACTTGATCGGTCCGCTCACAGGGTTGAGAAAACGCAATCGAGCATAAAGCACCAAAAAAAGGGATTAGACGTGCTTGACCTTGTTGTCGCCTTCGTCCCAGTACTGGCCATCGCAAACGAACTTGTATTCGTAATCGCCAGCATCGAGGGTGATCTTGCCAGTCCAGAGACCAGTCTTCTTGTCCTTCTTGAGCATGTCCTTGTCGACAGCCCAGTTGTTGAAGGAACCTGCAACGGACACGGTCGTTGCGAGCGGGCAGTTGGCTTCGAACACAACCGTCACCTTCTTGGGAGCCTTAGCAGCGGTCTTCTTGGCCGGGGCCTTCTTTTCGGCGGCGGCCTTCGGGGCGGCCTTCTTAGCAGCCGGCTTTACGGCAGCAACTTTCTTTTCAGCGGCCGGCTTTGCAGCGGTCTTGCAGGCGGCCTTCTTGGCCGGAGCCTTCTTTTCGGCGGCAGCCTTCGGAGCAGCCTTAGCGGCAACCTTCTTGGCAGCGGCCTTGGCGACTACAGTTTTAGTTCCTTTAGACATTTTCATCTCCTTGCTTTGTTTGCGCGCAAAGATAGTAAATTTTTTTCAACCTGTCTAGTTTTGCTATATTTGGGCTATGCTCAAGCAAATTATCGCCCCCAGCGTGTTGAACGCAAACTTCCTCGAACTCGGCAACGGCCTCAAGGCTATCGAAAACGGTGGCGCAGGCCTTGTTCACCTCGACATCATGGACGGACACTTTGTCCCAAATATCAGCTTCGGCCCGGGAATCTCTGCCTGCGTGGGTAAGGGAACCAAGCTCCCGCTCGATTGCCACCTGATGATCGAAAACCCCGAAAACTACGTGGGTGAATTTGCAAAGGCTGGCGCAAGCCTCATTAGCGTGCACGCCGAAACTACGAATCACCTCGACCGTCTGCTGCACCAGATTAAGGAACTCGGCGTGAAGCCCGCTGTGGCCATTAACCCGGCAACTCCGCTCGAAAGCATCAAGTACGTGCTCGATATCGTAGACATGGTGCTTATCATGTCGGTGAACCCGGGATTCGGCGGCCAGAGTCTGATTCCTTATTGCCTCGACAAGATTCGCGAATTGCGCCAGATGAAGCCGGAACTGGACATTCAGATTGATGGCGGCGTGAAGCTTGATAACATTCTCGCCTGCAAGGAAGCCGGCGCAAACGTATTCGTCGTCGGTTCCGCGATCTTCGGCAAGCCCGATCCCGAAGCCGTGTGCCGCGAATTCGTGAAGCTCGTTAACGGCTAGTTGCACCATTGGCGCGGTAGCGTTTTTCGCCATCGCGGATAATCGCATTGTGGCGCTCCCTCTGAACGAAGGGGGCGTTTTTCTTTTGTGCTGCACTCGGGAGCGCACGCGGAATCGATGATTTGACATTTTCGTCATAGTAGATTTTGCCCAAATAGGCGGCAGGCTGCTCGTCGCCACATGTTCCACCACCCACACGCTTACTGTTGGCAAATTGAACCTCGCCCACCTTCAAGAACACTTGGTAACGTCCTTTGCCTCGTATATTTAATTTGGTCAAAATTTCTATTTCGTTATTTCCGTCGAACGTCATCACGGTATCGCCGTCTGCAATAGAGATTGTGCGGCAATGGATATTGCGGGAATCAATGTCCGGCAGGTCGTAATAAGTCGGCATAGGGCACTCCAACAAACCGGTACCTTCCAGGTCTGTTAAAATGGCAAGCCTCACCGGTGCATTCCATGTCAAATTGCCAAAGCCCACATTCTGAATGCGGAGCTTCGCCCTTAAAACACCGTCGTCACCCACCGTATCGCTCATCCACGATTCACGCAGTACAAAGCGGTAACCAAGGTGGTCGTTGATGTACTTGAAGCCCGAAAGAGAATCGACTCGCGCTGGATCGTAATCAAAATCTTTCTGCTTAAACGGGGTCTTTTTCCAGCTGTCAATCAAGTTGTTGTTCCACTGGATATTCAGATAGCTCGTATGTGTGCGGAATCCCTCGTACGCCAAGAACTCCGGCGTATTGATAACTTGGTAACCGTTCGCCGTCGTGAGCGCCTCGCCACCGTAGGGCGTGTTGATGCCGTACTTCTCGAGCCAGGCCACGCCTTCTTCGCGGCAAATGGAAGTCGCACAGTCCGCACCCCACGTGCCGTAATCGTATTGCGTCCCGAGATAGCCGTCGTTGAACATTCCCACACGGTACATGGTGTCGCCCTTCGCCTTCGCGATTTCTTTGAATTTATCGCCGTCGATATGGAAGTCGACGCCCCAGTTGTCAAAGCCCAACACCTTCGCTGAATAGTTTCCCGTGCGCGTGAGGATTTTCAATTCGGGAGGCGTGTTACGCAGCATCAGATTTACCGCTTCTGCAACGCGATCATAAGTGATGTTCGTGTCAGAATGCATTTCGCCGTAGGCGCCGTGCATGCCCATCTCGAGCGCCACGATTACATCGGTATTTTTCGAGAGCACCGGCGCAAGCTGCTTTACATGCTTCAGCACCCACTCGTGATCCGGCGTCACATTGCTGCGACCGTTATACCACGGGTCATAACAAATGCGCACTATCACGTGTCCGCTATTCTTGCGGATATTGTCAAAGGTCTCCTGCAAAACATTCAGGGCGTCTTCAGTCAAATCTTGGTTCTTGCCCCAGGTGGTATCCTTCTTGCCTCCGGTCGTGTCGATTCCTAGCCAGGCGTGGCTGCTGAATTCCGAGATTTCGGCACGCAAGTGTAGCAATTTGCTATAGGGCTTTTCAATCGGCTTACCGCCCGAAGGCTTAAGATGCAACACCTGCGGTGTATAAAATCCGCGATCATAATTGCCGAGAGTCGCCATCGCGTCGGTCGTATCAACAGACTGTTTTACAAGGCCCACGGCAAAAACTGGCGCATGCAAAAGTACCGCAGCAATTGCCCAAATAACAAACTTCTTCATGGAGCCCCCTTCACAAAAAACGGATACGGCATTAAGCCATATCCGTAATATATATTATTCTGGGGGTAAGGGAAAAAGCTACTTGTTATAAATCGCTTCAAGAGCTGCGGCAAGGTAAGCCAGCGGAGCATTCCAGTTGATGGCCACTTCGTTGGTGGCGTAGCTGCAGCGGTTATCAATGTAAGCAAGAGCCGGTTTGTCGGCAGCAGCATAGTTCGGGCACTTCCAATTTTCCTTGCCGTCCAGGTTGATGTCCTGCTTGCCGAGGTGCGGGCCACCCACGAGCATTCCCGGCACCGGGTCGTCGACCATGTCAGATTCACTCGGGCGGTGATGCGGGTTACGCGGGCTCCTGTAACCGAAACCGGTCACATATGTCATGTCCTGCGGGTTCTTGCCGAGCAAGTAGTCAAGGCACTGCTGCGCACCATCCAAGTAGCTCTTGTCTTTGGTGAGCAAGTAAGCATGCACCAGCACCATGCCGTTGTTTGCCATGGCGCTATTAGAGCCCCAGTTCCAGCTCCACGGGAATGCGGGCAAGCGGTAGGCACTCGTATCGCCCACGGCGCGGAGGTTGTTCGCTTCGTTGAGCACAGTCTTCTTGGCGGCAGCTACCAGGTCCTTGTCAAAATCGGCAGAATCCAGTGCCACGCGGAAGGCGGCGAGCATGTTCACGTTGCCCCACCAGGCGCCATCGGGCGTAAAGAGGTTGTTCTTCAAGTCATCCTGGTAATACGGCTTCTTGGTAGCGCGGAAAAGTTCTGCAGCGGCCCAGCGGAATTCGTCCTTGCCGTCTTCGCCGTCGTGCATGTAGTTACCCGTCTGCACGTCGGCAGGCTGCTTGTAGAACTGCTGCGGATGCATCTTGGCCCAAGCGTAGGCTTCTTCGGCAGCCTTGAGAATCTTGTCGGAATAAGCCTTGTCCACGTTCTTGTAGACGACACTTGCCTGCGCCATTACGGCCGCAAAGTCAAGCGTTGCGGTCACGTTCTTGAGAATGGCATAGCGGGCATCCCTGTCATTTTCGGGGAGCACGCTACCACCGAACTTAAGCGTTGTCACCTTGTGGTAAACGCCGCCGTCCTTGTCCTGCATGGTGAGCATCCAGTCCAAGTTGTAGCGCACTTCTTCCAAGATTTCGGGATACTTCGCGAATTCGCGGGGAATGTTCCAAGTCAGCGAATCCAGATACTTCGGGAAGTTCTCGTAAGCCTGCAATAAGGTGAACACGGTAATGCCCGAATTCACAATGTACTTGCCGTAGTCTCCGGCATCGTACCAGCCGCGGTCGGACTTGATTACCTGACCGTTGCCCTTACCGCCAGTCACTTTGTCGGTGCCGTAAACGATAACGCGATTGTCTTTGTGGCCTGCAGCGCGAGCCCACTTGCCCGCATACTGGGGTTCCAGCGACATGCTGGCGCGCTGGTAGTAGAACCACTTGAGGCTAGCCTTTACCAAATCATTATAGACGTTCTTTCCCACGACAATCGGGGTGCCCACATATTCCTTGCCGCGGAAAAGGCGGTAGGTACCGGGTTTCTTGACGGCAGAAATATCGAAAGTCTGCACTTCTTCGCCACTAAATTCCCAGTCGTAGACCATAGGGGCCTTGAGTTTCAAGACCGTCTTTCCATTGAGATCGCGAACTTCGAGCCCGTTGGCATCGCTACCGGGGTAAACGACAATTTTTTCAGCATCGGGGGCAAAACCCAGCTGGTTTACAAGGGGACCTGCAAAAGCAGACGAAAAAGACACGGCTACAGAAGCCGCACCTGCTAAAAATGCGCTTTTTGAGAAATTCATACCTAGAATATACCTAAAAACCACCCCCAAAAATGGGCAAATCCGGTCAATTTGTGTTTTCAGGGGAAACCAAAAAGGGATTTACACGGTATTACACACTAAATACAGCAACCAAATTAACAAATATAAATAAATGAATTTTTTTTGACAAAAATCATCCGCTTTCGTAAACTTTTTGTTATATTTCAGTTACTAACCTTCAAAACAAGAGGAAAACAAATGAAAAAGTTATATCTTATCGTTGCCGCTGTTCTGCTCGCAACTGGTCTCTCTTTCGCACAGGTCCACGTCGGTGGTCACGCCGCAGCTTCTTTCAGCACCGCTTGGGGTGATGAAACTGATGACGTTCCTTGGGGCTTCGGCTTCAACGCCGGTGCTGCCGCCAAGATCGGTCTGAATGACATGATTTCCGTCGTGCCGGAAGCAGGCATCGCCCTGCGTCGTAGCTCCGACGACGACCAGACTTGGAGCACCTGGGCAATTGAAATCCCGGTTCTCGCCCGCATTAACGTGATGCCGCAGCTCTACTTGGAAGTCGGTCCGCAGATTGCCTTCCTCCTGAGCTCTGAAATGGAATACGACTATGGTTATGCAACTGAAACCATCAAGTACGGCGACAGCAAGATCGACGCTCTCAACACCTTCGAATTCGGTCTCGATGCTGGCGTTGGCTACAGCGTTATGCAGAACCTCGATGTGAACTTCCGCTTCGCTCTCGGTTTGACCTCCATTCTCGACAGCAAGAAGCTCGGTGCTGAAAGCGATCAGTCCGTCAAGAACATGCAGCTCCAGCTCGGCGCCACCTACTGGTTCAACTAATCGAGCCTAAAGCGCTTTTAAAGGAGTCCGCATTTGCGGGCTCTTTTTTTTCTACAAAAAAGTCTCTCCGATTGGAGAGACCTTTTCTTATGCACTAATTTTGACGATTACTCTTCTTTCTTGTCGTCACCGCCGACAGAAAGCTTCGTGTCGCCCTTAGCGATGGAGAAGCCCTTCTTGAGAGCAATTGCCGTGATAGCGATAATCAGAACAATCAGGACGGCACAGCCGCTCGGCGAAGCAAGGGCGGCAACAGGAGACTGCTGCTTGATCGCTTCCTGCAATTCGGTCTGCAACTTGGCCACTTCGTTATTCAGCGAGTCATTTGCGCCCTGCAGGTGCTGCAAGTTCACCTGCAATTCGCCGGCCTTGGCATTGCAAATTTCCAGGTCCTTCGAGAGCGTCAAAGAATCCTTTTGCAAGTCCAAGATAGCCTTGTTCACGCTATCCCTGTGCTGCTTGAATTTCTTCATCAGCTCCATCTTGTTGAGCTTGGCGTTTGCCTTGTCGGCAGAATCCGGTGTAGCCGGCACTTGTGTTTCTGTAGCCATGTTTTCTTCTTCCTATTTGGGGGTTAACGTTTCTTGCCGCCAAGCAATTGGAGGAGCAACGAAATAATGCTTCCAAGAAGCGAAGGCGCCTTTACCGGGGTGGTTTTGGGCTTGCTCGTTGTGGTGGTGGCGGGTTTAATTTCGGGTGCTTTCTTGACTTCGGGAGCCTTGACTTCGGCCTTCGGAGTTTCGACAGGCTTCGGCGCTTCGACGGGCTTCTGGGCGGGCTCGGCAACCTTCGTGGTTTCCGAGGGTGCTGCGGTCTTGGTAGCATCAGCCTTGGCCTCTCCTACCTTCGGGAGCACATCGGAGCATGCGGCAATAACCGACTTGAGCGAGGGGCCAAAGGGCCAGTCAAACTTGTCCTTTCTTACATTGGTATGGTAGAACACGCCCTTGAACGCTTGCGCCTCGGCATTATTTGCAAACGGGGCATCACTGGGCATAAAGTTCATGGGGATGTCGTGCTTCTTGCCAAGATACTTGATAAGGGCCGCTGTCGCAGAAATCTGGGCATCCGTCATGGAGGCAAAGTAGTCGTAGCCCCTGTAGTTCAGCTTGTCATAGAACTGGGTTTCGGCCACAGTGCAGTAGTTATTGCCATAAGCGTCCACCAGGTTTTCGCCGGACAACTTCAACGGGCCGTAATTGGAAATCTCGATACCGATAGACTGCTTCGACATGTTGCCGTTGCCGCCCACGGCGCCACTCCCCAGGTGATAGCTCCATTCAGTATCGGGGAACATCTCGTAAATGTGTCCCGAACGGTCCACAACGTACGACACTGAAACACAATTGTCCTTTGTCGAAAGAGCAGTCGTGTCAGATTTGATATAGCCAACCGTAAAATGCAGGCAGATGCTTTTCTTTGTAGTCTTGGTAGCGTAATAGTAAGACGTGAAATCCGGACGGATGGAATAAATCTTCACCCCTTGGCCAATATCGGTCGTCTGGATCAACTTATACTTAACCCCTGCGGAATTGGTCAGATTGGAAAAAAATTCGTCTTCACGCTTTTGGATTGTCTCTGGTCTCATGAACCCCTTCTTTTTGGATACAAGGTAAAATAATTCTCTTTTGTACGCAACTCTACATTCAAAATAAACGATTAATTTCAATATAAAATCACAGAAAACGCCCCAAAAAGAAGAAACCCGGCTCCATCTGGAGTCGGGCTTCCTTAAACTCAGTGCTTAAATCAGCACTATCGTATTACACAGTATTACTTCTTGCTTCTGTGGCTGTTCTTGATCCATTCGGTCTTGTGGACTTCCGGGATATCGTCAAGCAGCTTGAGCGTGTGCGGTTCGGTCGTGTTGTCGAGCACTTCTTCCGGAGTACCCTGGTTCACGATCTTACCGTCGTGCATGATGAAGATACGGTCAGAAACGTAGTTTGCAAGACCGATATCGTGGGTCACGAACACCACGGTCATCTTCAGCTCGTCTTTCAACTTGCGGAGGTAATCGAGGATGTTTGCACGCACGCAGGCGTCCACCATGGAGGTGGCTTCGTCAGCAATCAAGACCTTCGGACGGAGTGCGAAGATACGGGCCAAGAGCATACGCTGCATCTGACCACCGGAAAGTTCGAACGGATACTTGCCTTCGATGTCTTCGGGCTTCACGTTCACAGCCATCAGGCCTTCGTCCACGCGGCGGCGGACTTCTTCCTTGGAGGGCTTGTCCTTGAGGATGTTCAGGGCGTCTTCCAGCTGGCTACGAATCGTAAAGAACTGGTTGAAGCAGCCGAACGGATCCTGGAACACGGACTGCACTTCGTTCCAGTGAGCCTTCAGGTTCTTGATGGGCTTGTCGCGATACAGGAACTGGCCACGAGTCGGCTTGTAAAGACCGAGCATGATCTTTGCGAGCACGGACTTACCGCAACCCGAACCACCCACGATGGAGATGAATTCTTCGTCATAGATGTCGAAGGACACATCCTTCACGGCGGTCTTCAGGGTCTTACCGGCACCAAAGTCCTTGCTGATGCGCTTAGCGGAAAATACAATGGGTTTATCAGACAGCATAATCGCACCTCACTTGACGGTCGCCTACAATGCGGATGTTCTGGGTATTCTTCTTGCAGTCGGGGCATGCCTTCTTACAACGCGGTGCAAAGCGGCAACCCACAATCTTGTTCTTGAGGCTCGGAGGAGCACCTTCGATAGCCACCGGATGACGGGTACGCTGAGAAGCTTCGGTAGAAAGCATAGCGCCCATCAAAGCCTGCGTATAGGGGTGACGCGGGTCCTTAACGACCTGGTCAGCCGTACCGTATTCCACGATTTCGCCGGCGTACATGATGGCGATATTGTCGGCCACGTGGTACAGGAGCGGAAGTTCGTGGGTAATGAAGATCATGGTAGAGAAGATGCCCTTGTCCAAAAGATCAAAGATCATCTTGATCACTTCCTTCTGGGTAGAAACGTCCAGAGCGGAAGTCGGTTCGTCAGCGATCACCATCTGCGGGTTGAGAAGCGTAGAAATACCGATCACGGAACGCTGGCGTTCACCGGCAGTGAGCTGAATCGGGTAGGAGTTCAGCACGCGCTTGGTGTCCATACCGAACAAGTCGAAACGTTCGCAAAGACGGTCGTAGATTTCCTTGCTGTCGAGCTTCTTGCCCGGCTGCTGGTGAGCGGCGATCACGTCGGCTGCGATGTCCTTGATTTTACGCACCGGGTTCAAAGCGTTGAATGCACCCTGCGGAATCATGGAAACCTGCTGAGCGAGCACGTTGGCACGAACATCTTCGAGCTTGCGGTGCATCAGGGATTCCATGTGGTCACCCACGCGCACACGCACGTCACCCTTTTCGGGGTAAAGCGGCGGAATGCACATGCCCATAAGGCCGGACACCAAGGTGGACTTACCGCAACCAGATTCACCTGCGATACCGAGGATTTCGCCCTTCTTCATGGAGAAGGAAACATCCGTCACGGCATGAGTCTTGTCGCCGAAACGGCCAAGGTAATAGAGGCCGAGATTTTCTACTTCAAATACATTTTCAGACATTTCGTTACCTCTTATTTGCGCAGACGCGGGTTAAAGACGCCTTCCATAGAAGTATTGATGAGGTAAAGGGCAAACACCGTAAGGGTCACCACGAGGGTCGCCGGAATGAAGGCAATCCAGATGGAGTCGGCAAGAGCGCCGTTGTCCTTTGCCTGGTTCAGGATGATACCGAGGCTAGTCGTATCGACAGGGCCAAGGCCGATCATGGAGATAGAAGCTTCGGAAAGAATGCCCGAACCCACCTGCATGATGAACACCATGAACACGTAAGAGAGCAAGTACGGAAGCACATGCTTGATCACGATCGTGAGCGTGGATGCACCGTTAATGCGAGCGAGGGCGATATGGTCGCGGCTACGCAGAGAAGATGCCTGGGCACGCACGGCACGAGCAGACCAGCTCCATGCGGTAAGACCGATGATGAGGCCGATCAAGGTGAGGGAACGACCATCCTTCACGGCAGAGCTGATGAGCACGAGAATCACGAACTGCGGAATCACGATGAAGAGGTTCGTGAACATGTTCAGCACTTCGTCAATCCATCCGCCGCGGAATCCGCCGAACAGACCGATAAGCACACCGATCGTGGTAGCGATGATGCCGGCCACAAAGCCCACATAGAGAGAGCTGCGCAGCCCTGCGATCAACAGGGACACATAGTCACGACCAAGGTGGTCAGTACCGAGCAAGTGTTCAGAAGAAGAACCTGCATACGGACCAGCGAGAATGTCACGGGCGTGAGTATCGACGCTGTAGAAGAGAGGTCCAAAAAGCGCGATCAGGAGCGTAAGCACGAAGATCGAGATACCGATGACGAACATCGGGGACTTGAGAAGGTTTCTTAAGAGTTTCAACATAATTACTTACCTCCCATTTGGAGACCGGCCTTCACGCGCGGATCGAACACGGCGATGAGCACGTCAACGGCGTAGTTGGCCACGAGCACGCAGGTCGAAATCATGAGCGTACAACCCTGAATCGTTGCGTAGTCGTTCTTCTGGATGGCGTTGAGCATAGCCATACCGAGGCCCGGATAAGAGAAGATCATTTCGGTAATGAGTGCGCCACCCACCATGGCACCCAGGGACTGGGCAAGACCAGTGAGCTGCGGGAGCATTGCGTTACGGAACACGTAGCTGATGATCTTGCCTTCGCGAAGACCGAGCCACTTGGCGTACTTCATGTAGTCAGTACCGAGTTCATAGATCGACATGGAGCGCATACCCGTTGCCTGACCCGAAAGAAGAATCGGGAAGCAGCTGAAGAACGGGAGGATGTAGTACCAAGCAACGCTCTTGATGCAAGTCCAGGAGAAGGTGAGTTCCGGAATGTCGGAGCTGTAAGCACCCATAGCCGGGAACCAGCCGAGCGTAATGGAGAACATGGCCACCAAGAGCATACCGAACACGAAGTACGGCACACCGTTCAAGAACATGGCGCAGGGGAAGAACACCTTGTCGAAGATGCCGCGCTTGTAAGCAGCGAAAGCACCGAGCAAGTTACCGATAATCCAGCCGAGCAAAATGGTCGGAGCCTGGATGAGGAGCGTCCACGGGAGGGACTTCTTGATCACGTTGGTCACCGGTTCGTTGTTCTGGTAAGAGAGACCGAGGTCACCCTTGAACACGTTGGCAATGTAACGGAGGAACTGGGAGAATGCGGAAGAAAGCTTCGGGTCGGTCTTGAGCACGACTTCGTCCACCATCACGGTGTCCTGGCGTTCGGCCTGAACCTGTTCCATCACGGCAACCTGTTCGACCTTAGCGACCTTCTTCTTGCCCTTCTTTTCCATGACCGGCTTGCCCTTGGCATCGAGAACCGGCTTTTCTTCGAAGACCGGCTTGCCTTCGGCGTCAACCTTCTGGCGATCCACCATCTTCGGGGTGCCATCTTCGTTGACTTCCTTCACGGTCACGAGTACCGGATTGCCAGCGTCGTCAAGCTTGGGAACCTTGCGGGTAACCATCTGACCATTTTCGTCAACTTCCGGTTCATAAATCACGTTGCCCTGATCGTCGAGTTCGGCCATACCGAAGGACACCAGGAGTTCGGCTTTCTTCTTCTGAGCTTCAGTCGGAGAAAGACCCTTACCGGCCTGACCCATGATAATGTCAACCGGGTTATTATCGCCAAGACGCGGCAAGGCGAAGTTCAATGCCACTGCAAAAACGAAGGTCAGGAGATACCAGAACCCCTTCTGCAGGACATAGCGTAGCATAGGATATTGTTTAAGCATTTGTATTCCTTTAACCTTTATTTAGCAAGCTTTAAGTTCCAGAGGATCTTGGTGCCCGAAGCCACCCACGGCAGCTGAGCCGGAGCGTACGGGTTTTCGGCGGTGGGCCAGTTCGTCCACACGCGGTCGCTGAATTCGTAGAACTGTTCAGGCAGGTAAACCAGCGGAATAGAGGGCTGGTCTTCCATGAAGATCTTGTTGAGTTCGCGGTAAGCCTTTGCGATTTCCACGGAGTCCGTCATCAGAGGAATAGCGGAAAGGAGCTGGTCCACTTCGGGGCGGAAGCCTTCGGTACCCGGCTGGTTGTAACGACCGATGTTCACACCGGCCCAGGCGCCAAGCGGCTGCCAGTCGCGGCTTGCCATGATTTCGTTGAAGCGGCTCCACGGAAGAGACGGAGTCACGTCAGCAACAGGCTTGTGCATCACGAGGTCAAAGTTGCCAAGACCCATAGCCGGCCAGTAAGAACCGCCGTCCACGAAGCCTTCGCGAATATCGATACCGGCCTTGCGCATACCTTCGACAGCGATAGTCACCATGGCTTCCCAGTCAGTCCAGCCGTTCGGGCTAGTGATGTAGAGAGTCGGGAGCTTTTCGCCCTTGGCATTTTCCATATGGTCCAAGGTACCGTCGTCGTTGAACACGGACTTGAAGCCAGCTTCGGAAAGAATCTGCTTCACGGCGGCGAGGCGTTCGGCTTCGTCGCTGATGCCGAGGTTCACGCCATACTTGTCGAGGTCTTCGTCGACAATGTACTTGCCTTCGAGGTCCGTCGGCATAATAAGTCCGGCCTTCAGGGTAGAGGTGTAGTTGGAAACAGCGAACTGGCGCAGAGCGTTGTAGTCGATGGCGGTAGCCAAGGCACGACGGAAGCGCTTGTCGTTCAAGGGTTCCTTAAGGGTGTTGATCACGAGCATGGGCATTGCACCCGGACGGAAGTAAGGCGGTTCGTTCCACCAGGTGTGGACGCCGGCCGAAGCCTTACGTGCAATACGCGGAATGAAGCTCTGGGAGGCATCGAGGTTGCCTTCACGCATAGCAATCGTGTTGTGTTCGTTGTTCTTGTAAATCGGGTGAACAATGAACTTCGGAGCCGGGAGCTTTCCGTCATGAAGGGCGGCATTGCCCCAGTAGTCGTCGCGGCGTTCAAGAATAATCTTGTTCGGGTCGGCACTACGCAGGTTGTACGGACCGGAAACGACCGGGTTCTGATCCATCGGGAGCTTCTTCGTTTCGTCGAGGCCCTTTTCCTTGATCAGCGGTTCAAACACGTGAGATGGAGCGATACGCGTTGCCTGCAACATGTCGCGCACGGTCAACGGGTTGTTACGCTTGTCTTTAGCAACCATGAACGAAAGACGTTCGGTAATGACGCCATCGGCACCCTTCAGGGAGTCGATATGGATTGCAGAAATCTGTTCGGTAGAGTTGATGGAACCGCGCAGGAACATGAAGGTCACGTCCACGGAGGTCACCGGCTTGCCATCGCTCCACTTGGCGGCGGGGTTCAAGTCCACAACGATAGAGTCGTTATTGGAGAGTTCCTCAACCAAGGTACCCAGAAGGGGTTCAATCTTACCATTCAGGGAGTTGTACGTGATGAGCGGTTCATACATCAGGTTGAAACGTCCGCCCACCGGCCAGGAAGCCATCCAGCTTTCGGCTAGCGGGTTAAAGGAACCCGGAGCGTCGTTCTGCTGGCCCGACAAGTATAGCGTCTGTTGACGGGGAAGCGCTCCACCCAGATCACCTTCCGAAGAAGCGTCGCCGCAACCCGAAAGGAGTGCACCGGATGCCGAGAGCGCGAGCGCCGTCCTGGCAATCGATTTAAGTCCAATCATGTGTGTCCTCTTTTATGAGCTGTAATAAGCTTTATGTGAAAAAATTCAATCGTAATATAGATTTAAAAGAATTGTTTGTTCCCGCGATTTTCAAAAATAGTGTTTACAATCGTGCTTTTAAGCGCAAGGCGGCAGTCCTTGCGGCCGTAGTTGTTTATAGAAGTTTACACACACCATGTGCAAATCCATTTTTTATCTTGTTTTGTACAAATTAAACACTATTACATACAAAAGAAAAACCGCCCCGGTTGTTAACCAGGAACGGTTTCTCTTAGTAACTCTAATGGTTTAGAAAATTACTTGGCCTTCTTGCAGCACTTCTTGCAAGCGGCCTTCTTAGCAGGGGCCTTGCAAGCCTTGCGCGGGTCACCGGCGTACACGGCAGCAAAACACAAGAGTGCAAAGCCCCGATATATGATTGCACTAGCAAAAGTATGCGGGGCTTTGCCGACCATTCCGAGCAGGAGTTAACCAACCTGCCCTCCATGGTCGCAGCAAGGCTGCCGTGTACAAAAGAAGCGCCCTCATAAAGGGCGCTTCTTTTTGTAATTCTATTAGTCAGAAATTACTTCTTGCAGCACTTCTTGCAAGCGGCCTTCTTAGCAGGGGCCTTGCAAGCCTTGCGCGGGTCACCGGCGTACACGGCAGCCTTGCCGAGTTCTTCTTCGATGCGGAGGAGGCGGTTGTACTTGCAAACGCGGTCCGTACGGGAGAGAGAACCGGTCTTGATCTGGCCAGCGGCGGTACCGACGGCGAGGTCAGCAATGAAGGTGTCTTCGGTTTCGCCAGAGCGGTGAGAAACGATCGGAGCATAGCCTTCGTTCTGAGCGCGCTTGATAGCAGCGAGAGTTTCGGACACAGAACCCACCTGGTTCACCTTGATGAGGATAGCGTTGGCGATGCCAGCCTTGATGCCTTCGTCGAAGATGGTCGGGTTGGTAACGAACAGGTCGTCACCCACGAGGTTGATCTTGCCACCGAGCTTGTCGGTCATGACCTTCCAGCCAGCCCAGTCAGCTTCATCGAGACCGTCTTCAATGGAGAAGATGGAGTACTTGTCGATGAGCTTTTCGTAGAGCTTCACCATGTCGGCAGACTTGACAGTCTTCTTGGTGCTCTTCTTGAAGGTGTAGGTTTCCGGCTTGCCAGCCTTGGTGTTCTTGTCGCAGAATTCAGAGGAAGCAACGTCAAGAGCAATCTTGATGTCAGTGCCGAACTTGTAACCGGCATTGGTGGTTGCAGCCTTGAGGGCGTCGAGAGCCTTTTCGAGGGTCATCACGCCAGTGATTTCGTAACCGAACTTGTTCTTAGCCGGCTTGATAGAAACGCCAGGAGCGAAGCCACCTTCGTCACCAACGGTGGTGTCGAAGCCGGCCTTCTTCAGCACAGCCTTGAGGGCGTGGAAGATTTCGGTGACCATCTGGAGGCCCTTGGAGAAAGTCTTAGCGCCAACCGGAGCGATCATGAATTCCTGGAAGTCGATCGGAGCGGAGGAGTGAGCACCGCCGTTAATCACGTTGCACATCGGGCAGGGGAGCGTGAGCTTCTTGGTGCCATGGAGCTTGGCAATGTACTGGTAAAGCGGAAGGCCAGCGTCCTTAGCAGCAGCAACGCAAACAGCCATGGAAACGCCGAGGATAGCGTTTGCACCGAGCTTGTTCTTGAGCATGCGGTTGCCGTCGAGAGCGATCATGGCGTCGTCAACTTCAGTCTGCTTGGACGGATCCATGCCGATGATCTTCTTGGCGATCTTGGTGTTCACGTTCTTCACAGCAGTGAGCGTGCCCTTACCGCAGTAAGTCTTCTTATCACCGTCGCGGAGTTCGCAAGCTTCGCGTTCGCCGGTGGAAGCGCCGCTCGGAACAGCAGCGTGACCAACGATACCGTTGTCAAGAGTAACATCGACTTCGAGAGACGGATTGCCACGGGAATCCAGGATCTGACGAGCCCAAACTTTAGCGATTTTAGCCATTTTATTAACCTTCTGTTAAAGTGAAAAAATTTTTGTGCCTTAAATATAAAAAAGTGGTTACTGATTAATGGTTAGTGGTTAGAAAAAATGTGAAGATTTAGTGATTAATGGTTGGCAGAAAAAACCGTCATTTTTCCACGACATGCCCCGAAAGTTCCCTAAAATCGTCTTTTTTATACAAAGTAACTCCAGGGGATACCAAGTGAAACACGGACTGCTCGGCAAGGGCATCGAGGCTGAACTCGAAGGAATCCAGGCGGTTGCGGTAACTGTCGTTAGAATTGTCAAACGATACCATGTAAGGCGGGCGCTTGAGCTTGCCCTGCTCCACAAGCGACAAAATTTCCACCCCTGCCCTATCGTTAGACACGACCCACGCATCTACAGGCGGAATCGCTTTCACCAGCTTAAGCAAAATACGGCTGAAAAGTTCGTACGCCCCCTTCTCCTGCATAAAATCAAAATGGCTCGCATGGCTCGCATCGGTTGCCTCGATTACATCGAGCCCCACCTTCTTGAGTCCTTTCAGGCGGTCCCTTGACCACATGCTCATGTGGTAAGGCGAAATAAAGGCGACACGTTCCATTCCCTTTTCTTTCAAGAAATGTCCCACCGCGCGTCCCGGAAAATCGCCAAAGGCCAAATTGAAGAACGCGTAGCGCTTTTCTTTTTTCAATGCGCGGGGAATGTCGTACAGCGGGTGTTCCCACCACACCGAAATCGGGAACCGCGTGCAGGCAAGCAGGGCAAAGAGTTTGCTTATGTTGAACACCAGCATGGTCGAAACGACGGCACCGAAGTATTCGCCGCAGTCCTCCAGCCTGACCCGGTTTCCGGCGGCATCTAGAAAAAGCCCCTCTTTTTCATAATATCCGAGCGCCTTGACTTTAAGTTTGTTGCGGCGCGCCTCGGCGTACACCTTCTGCATGAACGTCAGTTCACGTTCGCCAAGCCCGTTAAAATCCCCGTTCGGATTGCAACGCATAATCAAGAGGATTTCCTTCAAGTTGACCGCAGACGACCTTGTATTCTTGAAGTAGTAACGCCCGCGGCCCTTGCGGTCGAGCACTCCCCTTTCACGCAGCATTTCAAGGGTACGGCTCATGGAGCCTGACGTGGTCCTGTAAACTAAGCACAAGTCCTTGATCGACGGCAGCGTACTGTCTACCGAAATCTTGCCGGATTTCCAGTCTTCTAAAAGCAGGCGCTCCAGGCGTTCGGTCTCATGTTCGCCTGCGTCTACCACGATTTCGGGCTTTTGGCCCCAAAAGTAACCATTACCATGCTCTCCGTAGATTTTCCCTTGTTCTACCAAGCGCTTGTACGCCTGGAAAACCGTAAAGGTCGAGGCATGCAATGACGCAGCCACCTTGCGCACAGATGGAAGCCTTGCGCCGTCCTTGAATCCGGACGATTCTATCCACTTGCAAAATTCATCGACAGTCATGGAGCCTCCGTTATAACACTAGATACACTTTAATATAAATATAAACAATTAAATCGTATTTCACAAAATCCCGAACATATCTTTAAAACGTAAAACAACATCACCGGCGTTTAACGCCAATCGGGGTTTATATGAACAAGAAATTATTCCTCTCTATGTGTGTCGCACCTGTCGCGGCCATGGCATTCCAGGTCGGCGCATGGGTCGGTGGCCCGGGTCAGTATCCGCAGCCCACGCAGCAGAACGTGCAGGCGTTCCAGGATTTGCAGGGCACGCATCTCGACCTGATCAGCTACTTTGCACTTTTCGACATCAACGACTGGAACGCAACCGAAGAATACGCCAACGTCGCCAAGGAAAACGGCTCCACACTGGTGATCACTTGGATGGCTAACGGATACGGTGCCCAAGACTTGGTCGACGGCAGAGCCGACGAATACATCCGCGATTACGCCAAGGGCGTCAAGAATTACGGTGAAGAAATCTGGCTCAGGCCCCTCCACGAAGCAAACGGCGACTGGTACGACTGGGGCGTGGGTAAAGAAGGTGCCGGCAACACCGACGCAAACGTGGCCGAAGCATTCCGCCACATCGTGAAAATCTTCCGCGAAGAAAAAGTCGAAAACGTCAAGTGGGTCTGGACCACTAACGCCTCGAACGCAGGAAAGGGTTCCACGCTTACCGGCAACTACCCCGGCGACGAATACGTCGACTACATCTCCATCGACGGCTACAACTGGGGCAAATGCCAGAGCTGGTCCAGCTGGCAGACTTTCACGCAGGTATTCAAGAAGGCCTACAACGCTCTCGCGAATATCGACAAGCCACTCTTCATCGCCGAAATTTCGAGCTCCGAACTCGGCGGCAACAAGGCCGAATGGATTACCGACATGTTCGAGCATTTTGCCACGGACTTCTCCCGCGTTTTCGCGGTGATGTGGTTCAGCCAGAGCAAAGAAGCCAACGAAGGCGACTGGGCGCTCAACACCTCGCAGGCCGCCGTTGACGCCTGGAAGGCCGGCATCGCGAAGATGAAAGCAGCAGACCCCGACGGCGGCAACACGGGCATCAAGCCTACCGGGAGGGCCGCCGGTAGCTCCTTTCGCCTGCAAGACGGCAAACTCTACATGCAAACCGACAAAGCATTAAAGGCAAGCGTCGTGCAGTTCGACTACCAGGGCCGCATTTTGTGGCAGAGCGCCGTACAGCACTTCACCCCGGGCGTACACGCTATCGACGCACCCGAGGCAAATACACGGAGCATTTACAAACTTTCTATTAAACAATAATCATCACTCCAACCCAAACAACCAAAAAATCCCGGAAGGTTTTCCTTCCGGGACTTTTTATATACAAGCCTTAAATAGAAGCTTTACTATTTCACGACCTTGTATGCCTTGTTGCCGACAATGACAAGCATCGGGCCCGTTTTGGCGAGGCGGACTTCCTGGGTCGAAGTTGCAGTCTTCGATGCAGTCAGCACGCGACCGTTGAGATCAGTGACCGTATACTTGGTTCCAGCCGGAGCGTTTTCGATAACGATTGCGCTGTTGGTGGACCACACGCGAACATTATTGTTCAAGGCAACCGTTGCGCCAATTGCAATCGTAGAATCCGGGTTGGTAACGGTGGAATCAGGGTTGGTAACAGTAGAATCATTACCCGGGCCAGTCTGGGCGGCAGCCTTGATGGTCGCCTTGTAGAGCTTGCAACCTTCGAAGTAATCGATCTTGTCGCCGTCGTTATAGGTCACGCCATTGATTTCGGTTTCGTTAATGGTCTTTTCTTCAGATTCGACATTCGGCTTCGGCTTCCAAATCTTGAAGGTGCCGCTCAAATGGAGCATGGCAAGGTAATGCACCAGGCCGTCGTAGTAGCGGTACTGACCGGTCATGAACTTAGTATCCCATGCCAATTCCAGGTTTTTCTTGACGGCGGCATCGTACTTGGAATCATTAATCAAAGCCATGGCTGCAACTGCATTTGCACCAGCTTCGCCCTGCGTATACTGTTCCTGCGGATTAGAGCCATCCCAGTTAAAGCGGGCGTGCTTGTAGCCATCCTTTTCAAAGAAATCGATAATGCGGCGGGCCATTTCTTCTTGACGAGCAGAATCAACACCGAACAGGTAGTAGTCCATACCGAAGTTCATGGCACAGCGCATGGCATCGTACATGTACTGTTCTGCATGGGCATTGTAGCTCACACCGTGCGGAGTACCGTCAAAGTTGTTGTAATCGCTGAACAAACCAGACTTGGTGTTGGAAGACTTGTACAAGTGATCGCGGGTTGCCTTCGCTGCCTTGCTCCACTTGTCCTGATTGGAGGTGGACCAGCGGGCGAAAAGATCAACGTATGCCGGCAAGTCGTAAGACGGGTCGGAGAAGTTATTTTCGTTGCCCTGCGGCTGGAACGTGATAACGTAATGTTGTGGGTTGAAAAGGCTATGCTGACCGTTGTCCCACATCTTCTTCAAGATGTACTGGGCATCGTCCATGTACTTGCTGTCATTCCAGCGGTTCGCTGCAAAGAGGAGCGACATCATAAAATACATTTCGCCGTCCGGAGCGCAGTTGTCGTCACCGCCGGAACCGCTTTCGTTGCGCTGCCAAGCGAAGTAGCCATCCCAGCCACCGCCCTTGTGCCACATGTGATTTTTGGCCCAGTTCCAGAGCTTGTCGAATTCTTCTTTGTGGCCGGTCTGCACGGCAATCATCATTCCATAAGACATGCCTTCAGAACGGACGTCTCTGTTGTTCACGTCGAGAATGTAAGCTTCGTTGCCCTTGTCGTAATAGACCTTGGAGTTGTTGTCGCCCTTAAAGTAATGATTCCAAAGGGCATCCATCTTTTCCTGAATTTCTGCATCGGTCTTACCCAAGATTGTCTTGAACGGGCTTTCGTAATTACCCGTGTAATAAGCGCCGGAATAGTTCTTTTCTTTATCGCAGTCCGGGCCGTAGTAGGCTCCGTTTTCATCAAAGAAGGTTCCCGCGTAGGTTTCTGCAGCCATCGATGTGGTGGTCGCGAATGCGCCAAGGCAAGCGGCAGATGCCAAAATGCCGGCAAAGGATTTCAGGTGTTTTTTCATTTTCACTCCCATAAGTGTTTTGTTTTTACCCTTTACTGCAAAGATAAATCCCGCTGTATACAAAAGCAATAAAAGTCCAACTATTTGCGTTGTTCGGTTTTAAACGCCTAATTACGCAAAATTTCGGCATTTTTGTGTTAAAATTTTAGTCTACAATTGCATTAAAGCAAGGTGAGTGTGCCTACGTATGTGTTCCAGTGAATCCAAACTGTACAAACGCTCCGAAGCGGAATGCCTTATTCGTCAACCGGACATTGGCGCCCACGTCAAGATAGTACACGTCACCCGTTCTACTTTTACTATAAATGAACTTGACGCCCGCCGCTTCCGAGAAGCCGAATTCCCAGGGTTTTCCAAGGCTCGTATCATAAATCAGGTAATCTACAATATGATGCGTTTCGAACAATCCGATACTAGCGTCTTCTGTCAAGGGGTAGTAAGTATTGCCGAACAAGAGATAACCCAGCCAAGTTCCAAGGTCACCACCCCCTTCTATGGAGGCAAAACAGATGAAAAAACCTAATATACCTTCATCGGAAATCTTCCACCCTTCATTCCACTCGTCAAAATCGATATCCGCGGCAATCAAGGGCAATCCAATAAGAGCCTTTTTCTTTATAGAAAAAATACGCAACCCAAAAAGTTGCATCCTCAATACGGTCGGCCCTGCATAGGCGATCTCTGCCGTAAACCCATACGGCATATATTCAGGCGTCTTGTTGTCATCGCAGCTAGGGCAATAATCCTGCAAAATGGGGCCGTCCACTTCGGCTGGCTGCGCAAAGGCATGCACCGCAGACACTGCAGTGAAAAGAAATACGAACAAATTAAATTTTCCTAACCGACCCATAAAAGTTCCCATCACAACAAATTCACCCTAAAAGTAATTCCTTTTCTCCGGGAAAGGCCTCCCCCAGCCCAATCCTTTGATAAACGGGAAAAACGCAACGATAAACGGCACAAAAAAGAAAAGCTCCGCTTTTAAGCGGAGCCTTCCTCTAGGATAATTCTGTGCTAATGCAAGAATTAGAAACGGAAATGGGCGAAAGCCTTGTTGGCTTCGGCCATCTTGTGCGTGTCGTTCTTCTTGCGGACAGCGTTGCCTTCACCGTTCTTGGCGGCAACGAGTTCTGCAGCAAGGCGGTCAGCCATGTTGGCTTCGTTGCGGCTACGGGCAGCGTCGAGCAACCAACGGAGAGCGAGAGCCTTGGCGCGGTCCGGAGCAACTTCCATCGGAACCTGGTAGTTTGCACCACCGATACGGCGGGACTTCACTTCGAGACGCGGCTTGATGTTTTCGAGGCAGATTTCGAACTTTTCAAGCGGGGATTCCGGGCCTTCGAGCTTCTGGCCGAGGGTTTCGAGAGCGGTATAGACGATCTGTTCAGCGATGGTCTTCTTGCCCTGCTTCAGCACGACACCGACGAGTTCGGTAACGAGCGTGGACTTGTAACGCGGATCCGGGAGGATGGAGCGATGGAGAGCCTTTCTTCTTCTAGACATATTCTACCTTCCTTACTTCTTGGCCGGAGCGGCACCTTTCTTCTTAACACCGTACTTGGAGCGGCCGTTCTGACGACCGTTCACAGCCTGGGTATCCAAGGTACCACGGATGATGTGGTAACGAACACCGGGGACGTCCTTCACACGACCACCGCGGATGAGCACGATGGAGTGTTCCTGGAGGTTGTGGCCTTCACCAGGAATGTATGCGGTCACTTCCATCTTGTTGGAAAGACGCACACGGGCAATCTTACGAAGAGCAGAGTTCGGCTTCTTCGGGGTGCTGGTGTACACGCGGGTGCAAACGCCGCGCTTCTGGGGGCAGGACTTCAAGGCCACGGAAGCGGTCTTGTTGCTGATCTGTTCACGTCCGTTACGGACGAGCTGTTGAATAGTTGGCACTGTTAATCTCCTAGATTTTGGAGTGCAAATATAGTTTCTTTTCCAATTTTTTTCAAGTATCTCGGGTTAATTATCCGAATCTTCCTCGTCATTGATACCGATTTCGTTATCCAGCATCTGGATGGCGCTATCGTCGGATTCGGTGTAATCGCCCTGGATACCCATAGGCCGAGCCGCGGCATCCAGTTCGGCATCGGCATCCACCACCTGGACGTTCCTCAGGTGGCGTGCGCCAGTACCGCACGGAATAAGACGACCCATAATCACGTTTTCCTTAAGACCCAGGAGCGGGTCAACGCTACCTTCGATGGAAGCGCGGGTAAGGATCTTGGTGGTCTCCTGGAACGAGCAGGCAGAAATGAAGCTGTCTGTCGCCAAGGATGCCTTCGTGATACCAAGGAGCATCGGCGTGAAGGTCGCCGGAGTCTTGCCGAGTGCGACCAAGCGGTCGTTCTCTGCGCGGAGACGGGCCTTGGAAATTTCTTCGCCCGGAAGCAGTTCGGAGTCTCCGGAATCCTTGACCTTCACCTTACGCATCATCTGGCGGACGATACATTCGATGTGCTTATCTGCGATAGCCACACCCTGCAAGCGGTACACCGCCTGGATTTCGTTCACCAAGTGACGCTGGACCTCTTCAGGACCGAGGACGTCGAGGATATCGTGGGGATCCACGCTGCCTTCACTGATCTTCTGACCAATGTGGACACGGTCACCTTCGTTGACCGCCAGATGGACGCCGCGGGGAACCAGCACTTTCTCTTCCTGGTCATCCATCTTAATATAAACTACCTGGTTGTTGCGAACTTCTTCGATCTTTTCGACGAGACCGTCAATCGGAGCGATGAATGCCTTGTTCTTCGGAACGCGAGCTTCGAAGAGTTCGGCCACGCGCGGAAGACCACCCGTAATATCGCGGGTCTTACCGGCAGCGCGCGGAAGTTTTGCAACAGTCTGACCGATGGTCACCATGTCGCCAGCCTTAACGGTAAGGATAGCGCCGTCCGGAAGCATGTAGTTACCGATCTTCGTGTTAGAAGAATCAACGATGGTAACTGCCGGGTGGAGGTCCTTCTTGCCGTGCTGCTTGTCGCTAATCACGGTCCAGGTTTCCACGCCCGTCACTTCGTCAGTTTCGGAACGGTAGGTGCGGTTTTCAACCATGTCCGTAAGAACAACCTTACCAGAAACGTTACTGATAATCGGGCTGTTATACGGATCCCATTCGAACATTACCTGGCCAGCAGTAACTGCGGCGCCGTTTTCGACATGGAGGATAGAGCCGTACGGAATCTGGTAACGACCCTTGTTGATGCCGGTCTTGTCAAAGATAACGAGTTCAGCCATGCGGCTGGTAACGACCTTCTGGCCTTCGTGTTCGACAGTTTCAACCTGTTCGAGTTCGATGTGGCCGTCGACGGTTGCCTTCTTGTCACTTTCAACAGTAAGACGAGAAGAAGCACCACCGATGTGGAAGGTACGGAGGGTAAGCTGCGTACCCGGTTCGCCGATGGACTGTGCAGCGAGCACGCCAACAGCTTCGCCCAGGTCAACCGGGCGACCGGATGCAAGCATACGGCCATAGCACTTGGAGCAGACACCATTGCGGGAATCGCAGGTAAGCACGGAACGCATCTTGATGTGTTCGAGACCCGTAGCGGAGATCTTCGGGAGGTCGCGTTCGGTCACGAGTTCGCCGGCCTTGACGATCACTTCGCCAGTCACCGGGTGCTTGATGTCGTCCACCGGTGCACGACCGAGGAGACGTTCTTCAAGAGCAATCACGGTATCGTCGCCGTCCTTGAACGCGGACACTTCGATGCCGTTCGTGGTACCGCAGTCTTCTTCGGTAATCACGAGGTCCTGGCCCACGTCCACGAGACGACGGGTAAGGTAACCAGCGTCAGCCGTCTTAAGAGCGGTATCTGCCAAACCCTTACGAGCACCGTGAGACGAGATGAAGTATTCCATCACGTTCAAGCCTTCACGGAAGCAAGACTTAATCGGGTTTTCAATAACTTCCTGACCACCGAGCTGCTTGATCGGCTTCTGCATCAAACCACGCATACCGGACAGCTGCTTAATCTGTTCACGGCTACCACGAGCGCCGGAGTCGGCCATCATGTAAACCGGGTTGAAGCCGTCGCGGTCGCTGGAGAGCAAGTCCCACTGCTTAGCAGCAACTTCGGACGTGGTCTTGGACCACACGTCAATGGTCTGGTTATAACGTTCACCGTCGGTAATCACACCGTCTTCATAAAGGCCGCGGATGCGGGAAACCTGTTCGGCAGCCTTGTCGAGCATTTCCTGCTTTTCCTTCGGGATCACCATTTCGGCGATAGCCACAGAAGAACCGGCGCGAGTTGCCCACTTGTAACCGTTAGCCTTCAAGTCATCCAGGTAATCCACGGTCACGCGGTTACCGGTACGGCGGTACAGGTCGTCAATGGACTTGGCGATCACCTTCTTGCCGAAGGTTTCGTTGGCGTAGCCAAGTTCCTTCGGAACGAATTCGTTGAAGATGATACGACCGACGGTCGTCTTGATAACATTGTCTTCCTTAAGAGTAAGGAACTTAATCTTTTCACCGGCCTTCACAGCCTGTTCGATGTTGCCGTTATCGTCGGCAGCTTCGCGGAGGCACACGGCATCCTTTTCGAGGGCGCCCATGTAAATCTTCTTGCCGGCCTTGAGCTTCAAGTAAACGATTGCGTTCAGGTCAACAACACCGTTTTCGTAAGCGCGCACGGCTTCGGCAGAGTCGAAGAAGTGCATGCCTTCACCCTTACGAGCCGGACGCGGCTTGGTCAGATAGTACAGACCGAGCACGATGTCCTGGCCCGGCACAGCGATCGGCTGACCGGAAGCCGGGTGAAGAATGTTGTTGGAAGAAAGCATGAGCACGCGGCATTCGAGCTGCGTTTCGAAAGACAGCGGAAGGTGGCATGCCATCTGGTCACCGTCGAAGTCTGCGTTAAATGCAGTACAGACGAGCGGGTGGAGGCGGATTGCGTTACCTTCGATCAGGCGCGGATAGAAGGCCTGAATACCCAGACGGTGAAGCGTCGGAGCACGGTTCAGCATCACCGGGTGGTCTTCGATAATTTCTTCGAGGATGTCCCAAACTTCCGGACGTTCGGCGTCCACATACTTCTTAGCGGACTTGAGGGTATAAACGATACCTTCTTCTTCCAAGCGGTGGATAATGAACGGCTTGTAAAGTTCGAGAGCCATGCGCTTCGGGAGACCGCACTGATGCATGCGGAGTTCCGGGCCCACCACGATCACGGAACGACCGGAGTAGTCCACGCGCTTACCGAGCAAGTTCATACGGAAGCGGCCCTGCTTACCCTTCAAGAGTTCGGCGAGGCTCTTCATCGGACGTGCAGAACCCGTACGGGCAGTGCGACGGCCGCTGTCGAACAGCTGGTCAACGGCTTCCTGCAACATACGCTTTTCGTTGCAGAGAATCACGTTCGGTGCACGGAGGTCAATCAACTTCTTCAAACGGTTGTTACGGTTGATGACGCGGCGATAAAGTTCGTTCAAGTCAGACGTTGCGAAACGGCCGCCTTCGAGCGGAACGAGCGGACGAAGATCAGGCGGAATCACCGGAAGCACGTCGAGGATCATCCAAGACGGCTGGTTTGCAAGAAGACGAGCTTCGCTCGGGTACATCTTGCGGAATTCTTCGTAAGCGTCGGCCACGACAAAGTTGTCGTGCTTGGCTTCGTAGTTAGCCTTGAATTCGGCAACGGCTTCGGCGAGACCACGGAGCCAGGGCTGCTGGCTGTCGGCCTTCATGGCCTTGACCGGATCTTCGTAGTAGCCGCGGAAGCTTTCGCGCTGAGACTTGAGGAAGGAATCCACGACCTTGAGGCGCTTGAGAGCATCTTCCTGCTTGGTCTTGGACTTGGACATAGCCTGAGTGCGGAGTTCTGCAGAAAGGGCGGTGAGGTCAACGCGGTCAAGCAGCTGCTTGATGGCGGAAGCACCCATCTTGGCGTCGAAAGTACGGCCTTCGTTGGTGAGGTCCTGATACTGGGCTTCATCGATCAAGGCATTCGGTTCGAGGTCGGCGTCACCCGGATCAATCACAACATACTTTTCGTAGTAGATGATGTTGTCGAGATCCTTGGTGGAAAGGTTCAACAGAGCGCCAATGACGCACGGCTGGTTACGGACGAACCAAGTGTGAGTCAGAGGAATAGCAAGTTCAATGTGGCCCATGTACTTACGGCGCACGTTGGAGTGAGTCACTTCCACGCCGCAACGGTCGCAAACGACACCCTTGTAACGGATACGCTTGAACTTACCGCAGTTACATTCCCAGTTCTTCACCGGTCCAAAAATCTTTTCACAGAAAAGACCATCCTTTTCAGGCTTGAAGGAACGGTAGTTGATGGTTTCGGGCTTGGTCACTTCACCATGGGACCAGCTACGGATCATTTCCGGAGCGGCGAGGTGAATCGAAATATCGCCAGAATTGTCGCGTTCAATTTCTTCGACCATATTACTTATCTCCATTGGTCTGAATATTGAGACCCAAAGAACGAACTTCGCGGATCATAACGTTGAAGGATTCAGGAACACCCGGCTTCGGAGTGTTCTGACCGTGCACGATAGCGTCGTACACCTTAGAACGGCCCTGCACGTCGTCAGACTTGACGGTGAGGAGTTCCTGCAGCGTGTAAGCGGCACCGTAAGCTTCCATAGCCCACACTTCCATTTCACCGAAGCGCTGGCCACCGAACTGGCTCTTACCGCCAAGAGGCTGCTGCGTCACGAGCGCGTAGCTACCGATAGAACGGGCGTGGATCTTGTCGTCCACCAAGTGACCGAGCTTCAGGTAGTACATGTAACCGATAGTAACCGGGTTCAAGAATGCTTCACCGGTACGGCCATCATAGAGCTTTGCCTTACCGATAATCTTGTTATTGTCCGGATCCATTTCGTAGTTCACGATCGGGTTCTTCTGGTAAGCCTTTTCGAGTTCCTTGCAGATGTCTTCGAACTTGGCACCGTCGAACACCGGAGTGGAAACCTTGAAACCGAGGGTCTTGGCAGCCCAGCCCAAGTGGACTTCGAGCACCTGACCGATGTTCATACGAGAAGGCACGCCCAGCGGGTTCAGAAGAATCTGGAGCGGACGACCGTCTTCGGTGAACGGCATGTCTTCAACAGGCACGATCTTGGAGACCACACCCTTGTTACCGTGACGACCTGCCATCTTGTCACCGATAGAGAGGCAACGCTTCTTGGCGATGTAGACCTTCACGCTCTTGAGGACACCCGGCTTGAGTTCGTCACCCTTAGTGACCTTGTCGATTTCCTTTTCCATGGTACGGGTAAGCGTATCCAGGTTGTCGCGTGCAACGAGCACGAGCGAAAGAACCTTTTCCTGGAGTTCGTCGTCGCCCACCACGAAAGTGGAAGCCGGAGAAACCTTCGTCACGTCGATGACGGAGAGGTTCTGTTCAGTATAAGTCTGGCCTTCGCGGATAAGGAGTTCATGGGTTTCGTTGTCCATGACCTTACCGGCAGCCTTGCCGCCCAAGAGTTCGAACAAGTGTTCGGAGCAAGAAGCCTTGATCTTGTCGATCTGAGCCTGGAAGTTGGAACGGATTTCGTTGATCGTTTCCTGATCCTTTTCCTTGCTGTTCTTGTCGGCCTTGTCCTTCTTGCTGAAGATACGGGTTTCGAGCACGACACCCTTCATTCCCGGAGGAGCCTTCAGAGAAGAATCGCGCACGTCGCCGGCCTTTTCGCCGAAGATAGCGCGGAGCAAACGTTCTTCCGGAGAGAGTTCGGTTTCGCCCTTCGGCGTCACCTTACCGACGAGGATATCGTCAGCAGAAACTTCGGCACCCACGCGGATCACGCCGTTTTCGTCGAGGTTGCGGAGAGCATCTTCGCCGACGTTCGGAATTTCACGAGTGAGTTCTTCCGGACCGCGCTTGGTGTCGCGGACTTCCAATTCGTATTCTTCGATATGGATAGAAGTAAAGGTATCCTTGATGGCGAGTTCTTCCGAAATGATAACGGCGTCTTCGTAGTTGTAACCGTTCCAGGGGAGGAAGCCGATCAAGATGTTCTTACCGAGAGCCAGTTCGCCGTGGTCGGTAGACACACCGTCAGCGAGCACATCGCCAGCCTTGACGAAGTCGCCCACATCCACGATAGGCTTCTGGTTGATGCAGGAATCCTGGTTGGAACGTTCGAACTTGCGGAGAACGTAGTTGTCAATCGGATCCTTGCCGAGGAATTCGTAGTCTTCGCCGAGACCGGTGAGCGGCACGAAGTTGCCGTCGACCATGTTGCCACGCTGCACGGTGATGTTGCGAGCGTCAACGAAGGTCACCTTACCGTCGTGCTTGGCGCGGACGACCGTACCCGAATCGAGAGCGGCGCGGCGTTCGAGACCCGTACCCACAACCGGAGCTTCGGCGCGGAGCAGAGGTACCGCCTGGCGCTGCATGTTAGAACCCATCAATGCACGGTTAGCGTCATCGTGTTCAAGGAACGGGATAAGACCAGCAGCCACAGACACGATCTGCATCGGGGCCACGTCCATGAGGTCAATGCGTTCGGTTTCGGTGTCGTCGAGGGCGAAGCTGTCCTGGCGCATGAGGTGCGGATATTCGCTCTTGTCGCGAACGATCACGTAGCCGTCCATGTCACCCTTGAAGCGGTTGTCTTCGGTGAGTTCGGTAGAAGCCGGAGCCACCTTGAATGCATCTTCTTCGTCGGCGGTGAGGAAGGTGATGTAGTCGGAAACGATCTGTTCAACCACAGTGCCCACCTGTTCGTAGTCGGCCTTGCCGTTGAAGTCATCAACGGTGAAACCGTTACGGTAGTAAGTCACGTTGCCTTCGGCATCCTTGAACGCAAACACCTTGTTCACGAAACCTTCGAAGAGGTCGCGCTGCTTGATGTCGAGGTTCATGCGCACGGAATCGATCTGCTTCTTGGAAAGTTCGAGTTCCAGGAAGAGGTGCGGGTCATGCACGAAAGCCTTGAAGATACCGAAGTGCCACTTGGCTTCCGGAATCTTCACAATGTTGCCCTTGGCATCCTTGAAGTCAATGAGACCCACGATACGGTACGGGGTTTCAATGAAGCCGAAGTGGTTCACCACGGCGAAAGATGCGAGGGAGTTGATAAGACCGATGTTCGGGCCTTCCGGAGTTTCGATCGGGCAGAGACGGCCGTAGTGCGTGTAGTGCACGTCACGGACTTCGAAGCCTGCGCGTTCGCGGGAAAGACCACCAGGACCAAGAGCAGAGAGACGACGCTTGTGAGTCAATTCAGAAAGCGGGTTCATCTGGTCCATGAACTGGGAAAGCTGAGAAGAACCGAAGAAGGACTGCACCGTGGAGCTGACCATACGAGTATTCACGAGGTCGCGCGGAGTGGTCTGTTCGTCTTCGCCGTGGAGGTTCAGGTTCTCGCGGATGACGCGAGACATACGAGAGAGACCCACGGAAATCTGGTTAGCAAGGAGTTCGCCCACGGAACGGGTACGACGGTTGCCCAAGTGGTCGATATCGTCGAGGGTGTAACCTTCGGTATCGCTGTAGAGGCCAACCATGTATTCGATGATAGCAAGGAAGTCGGCCTTGCTCATGGTCATCGTGGTGAGAGACGGAATCTTGAATTCGTCGCCCTGTTCTTCGAGGACCTTCAAGATTTCGGGCTTGCTGTAAATCTTAGCGTTCAAGCGATAACGGCCAACTTCGCCGAGATCGTACTTGTGCGGATCGGAAATGAACTGGCTGTCGAAGTAAAGTTCGGCAGTGCGCATATCCGGAGCTTCGTCCTGCTGCTGGTGAGTCACGGAGTAGATAGCCTTAAGGGCGTCTTCGCGAGACTTGGACTTGTCGGCAGCGAGGGTGTAGTGGATGAGGAGGTTGTCTTCGTCCTTGGAGAGGAGCACAACCGTTTCCACCTTATTTTCGATGAGGCACTCGAGCTTCTTTTCGTCGATCACGTCGTTAGCGTGGACGATCACTTCGCCGGAATCCTTGTCGATCACGTCTTCGAAAATGATGCGGTCGATGAGAACGCAAACGCCATTTTCGTCAAATTCCTTGGAGAGGTCGCTAACAGAAACTTCTTCGGTCTTCTTGTAGAAGAGCTTCAAGATTTCCTGAGTCGTTTCGAAACCGATGCAGCGGAGCATGGTCGTAGCGGCGAGCTTCTTCTTACGGTCGATGATGAGGTAAAGGGTGTCGCCTTCGGTATTGAATTCAACCCAAGCGCCGCGGTGCGGAATAATACGGCTCTTATAGTCGGAACGGCCGCTCGGCTGGAGTTCTTCGTCAAAGCTAATACCGTAGGAACGGTGCAACTGGGAAACGACAACACGTTCAGCGCCATTGACGATGAACGTACCGTTTTCAGTCATGATCGGGAGTTCGCAAATAAGGACGTCGTTCTTGACTTCTTCCTTGAGCTTGCGGTCTTCGCCATCTTCTTCAAAAATCTGGAGAGAAAGAGTGGCGTAAAGCTCCATGGAATACGTGAGACCACGCTCACGGCATTCGGGGATGCTGTACTTCGGGATACCGAAATAATAACCTTCATAATTAAGGGAATAAAGACCCTTGACGTCAGTGATCGGGAAAATATCCTGGAACACGCGTTCCAGCCCTACCTTGAGACGTTTTTCTGGCGAGATTTCCTTCTGGAGGAATTGCTCGTACGAAGCCTTCTGGACTTCGATCAGGTACGGGAGTTCCAGCTGGAACTTATTGGAGGAATAGCTTTTTCGCTCCGTGGTCATTTGAAATACCTCATCCGGTGAAGAGCTTTTTTATCTAAAAATAGCAAAAAATAGTGACAAACATTATACACCAAAAGCCCGCACATATAGTGCAGGCAGTTGGCATATAATAAGTCAATGAAGTGAAAGCATTACTTCAGAGCGACCTTTGCTCCGAGATCTTCCAAGTCCTTCTTGAGCTTTTCAGCGTCGGCCTTCGGCATTGCTTCCTTGACCACGCTGTTGGCCTTTTCGACCAGGTCCTTAGCTTCCTTGAGGCCCAGACCGGTGATAGCGCGAACGGCCTTGAGGACGTCCATCTTCTTAGCGCCGCATTCGACGAGGATCACGTCGAATTCAGTCTTTTCTTCAGCAGGAGCGGCAGCAGCGGCGGCCATTACGACGGCGCCACCGGCAGCAGCTTCGATGCCGTGGGTTTCTTTAAGGTAGTCAGCCAAAGCCTTGGCTTCGAGAAGGGTAAGACCAACGATTTGATCGCCCAGTGCCTTGATATCAGTTGCCATGATGTGTTTCTCCGATTATTCCGTTTAAATTTTTTGGTTTGTGGTTTGTTGTTAAGCTTCCGCAGCGGCTTCAGGAGCAGCTTCGGAGCCCGATTCTTTTTCCAGCTTTTCCTGGAGCGTCTTGATTTGACCGGCGATCGTGGAGCCAGGTCCGAGAGCGATGGAGACGATCTGAGCGATCATACCCTTACGATCCGGGATCTTGGAGAGGTTCACGACTTCGGAGCCAGGCATCGCCTTGCCATCAAGGTACACGCTCTTGGCAACCAAGAAATCGGGGTTTGCTTTGTGGAATGCTTCAATTTCGCGAGCAGGCAGAAGCGGATCTTCTTCGAAGCCGACCATCACAGAAGTTGCGCCGGTCAGCAAATCGTCGAGACCTTCGACCTTAAGAGCAGCGAGCACGCGCTTGAGAAGAGTGTTCTTCACAGCGTGGTACTTCACACCCTTAGATGCGAGTGCCTTGCGAAGGGCATTGTCCTTTTCTACGGTCATGCCTTGATAATTGAGCAGATAGACGGCGGTAGCGCCATTGAAGGACTCGACGAGCGAATCCACGGTCTGTTGTTTTTTAACTACAGCTTTCATGGTATCTCCTATCGCGTCAGTGCCATATCAAGTTTGATGCCCGGAGCCATCGTTGCAGACAACGTAAGGCTCTTAATGTAGGTGCCCTTAGAAGATTGAGGCTTGTTCTTGACGACGGAATCGATCACAGCCTTGGTGTTTTCAACCAGCTGTTCGACGCCGAAGGAGAGCTTGCCTACGGGGGCATGGACGTTGGCGCCCTTGTCAACGCGGTACTGAATCTTACCAGCCTTGAGTTCCTTAACCGTCTGGGCCACGTTAACCGTAACCGTGCCGGCCTTCGGAGAAGGCATCAAACCGCGAGGACCGAGGACCTTAGCGACCTTACTAATCACCGGCATCATGTCGGGAGTAGCAACGACGGAATCAAAGTCCAGCCAGCCTTCCTGAATCTTCTGAACCAAGTCAGCACCACCAGCGTAGTCTGCGCCTGCGTTCTTTGCAACTTCAAGATTATTGTCCTTGCAGAAAACCAAGACGCGGACCTGACGACCGGTACCATGCGGCAGCACAACAGTGCCACGAACCACTTGGTCGGAATGTTTTGGGTCCACACCGAGATTGAAGTGGATTTCGACCGTCTGGTCGAACTTCAATTCGGACTTTTTAAGGATTTGGACTGCTTCAGCAAGATCATAAGCCTTGTTACGATCGATGCTTTCAGCAATCTTCTTGTATTTTTTTCCTCTGAACATGGTGTTTCCTGTCAGATACGTAACGGTGAATTACCTGCCTCAGTCAACCACTTCAACGCCCATGGAGCGAGCAGTACCCGCGACCATGCGCATAGCGGCTTCGAGGTCGATTGTGTTTAGATCCGGCATCTTCTTTTGGGCGATATCCTGGACCTGGGCCTTGGTGAGCTTACCAACTTTCTTACGGTTGGGTTCGCCAGAGCCGCTTTCAATGCCGGCAGCCTTCTTGATGAGGGCCGGAACCGGCGATACCTTCGTGATGAAGGTAAAGCTCTTATCGGCATAGACCGTGATAACGACCGGGATAATCATGCCCTTGTCGTTCTGGGTCTTAGCGTTGAACTGCTTGCAGAATTCCATGATGTTCACACCCTTCTGACCAAGGGCGGGACCCACCGGAGGAGCCGGGTTTGCGGCGCCTGCAGGAATCTGGAGCTTAATATAACCTGTGATTTTCTTTGCCACTGTGTTATCTCCGTTTCAAAACCGTAGTCTTAAGCGATGTCGGACTCAACCTGGTTGTAGGAAAGTTCGACAGGCGTAGAACGACCGAAGACGGTGACCATGACCTTGATCTTGGTCTTGTCTTCCATGATTTCGTCTACGACGCCCACAAAGTCCTTGAAAGGACCTTCCTTGATGCGGACATTTTCGCCAATTGTGTACGGATTTTGGATCTCGCCTTCCGCGGAGCCACTAGGATCAACTCCAAGAAGACGATCGACCTCGCTCTGTTGTAAAGGAATAGCCACCCTCTTGGTGGGTGTCATTCCTAAGAAATGGGTGACGCCATTAATGTTCATCACCAAATGCTGGGTGAGCTCGTCCAGCACCATTTCGATGAAAACGTAAGTGGGCATTGCGTTCTGCACCGATACATGACGACGACCGCGAACGGTGGAAACCACTTCGCGGGTCGGAACAATGATACGGCCGAACTTTTCCTGAACGCCTTCGCGTTCAATCATCTGCTCGATACGTTTCTTAATGTTATTTTCTTGACCGGAAAAGGTGTGAATGGCATACCAAAGCATACATTAACCTCTTCCCATAATCTTGTCAATGATCCAAGAGAAACCAACGTCGAGTCCGGCAATGTACAGACCCATAATGACGCTGAAAAGCATCACTACCAAAGTCGAACCCTTAAGTTCTTCCCAAGTAGGCCAAGTAACTTTCTTCAGTTCCTCGATGGATTCCTTGACATATTGCTGGATCTTGCGCATAATGACTCCAGGAAGTGAGCAGGTCGGGAGGGACTCGAACCCCCAACCAACGGTTTTGGAGACCGTGACTCTACCAATTGAGCTACCGACCTATTCGGACTTCCTTACTTGGTTTCCTTGTGAACAGTATGCTTGCGGCAGAACGGGCAGTACTTCTTGTACTCCACGCGGGAGGGGTGAAGACGCTTGTTCTTGTCGCAGTCATAGTTGCGCTGATTGCATTCGGTGCATTCGAGCGTGATGAGTTCTCTGGGCATTTTATTATCCGATTACTTGATGATTTCGGTTACGGAGCCAGCGCCAACGGTACGGCCACCTTCGCGGATTGCGAAGCGGAGCTGCTTTTCCATTGCCACCGGGGCGATCAG